>JAEKLQ010000021.1 GCA_019509785.1 Fibrobacterota bacterium
CTCCTTCCCGCGCCTTCTCCAGCGCTTCGATCTTATGCTCCAGGACCGCATTCATTGCCTTCTGCGATTTCACTTCTTTATTCAATTCGATCATGCGAAGTGTCATTTCCTCCATCGACTTGAGAAGACGCATATGCATATCCCCAACCGCTAACCCATCCCTTTTCAATTCCTGGGCGCTAGGGATTTCGGGCAAGTGCTTGTTCTTCTGCACGTAGCGCTCCACTTCTTCCAGGCTTTTCATGGAATACCCCTTTTCGAATACGTAGTCGGGAGGAATGCGCCATGTATTCGTCCGGACTTCCTGGGCGGTTATGATTCCGCCCTCGATGGAAGTCACGCTCGGTATGGTATTGGGAGTCGTGCTCGAGAAATAGGCCGATCCCGCATACATCGTGGTCACATTGGTTTCCCCCGGCACCGTCTCGCTCATGTTCATAGCCTGCGCGCTTACAGATGCATTCCAATGCGTGGCGGTCAAGGGGTCGGTACCCACAGTGCGCGCATAGTTGGTCCCGCCGCGATAGTCCATGCTGGCAAAGCCCGTATCGCCCAAGGCTTGCGGCCCGTTCACTAGGAAGCCATTGTTGAACTCCGCCTTCGCGGAGGCCGTTTGGGTGGCGCCATCGAAACGCATCGCCCAAGTGGTCCCCGGGCTCTGCTCCACGTACAAGGTGGGCACGCCGGCCGTGGTGGCCGACCGAAAGCCCCAGGCATTGGCCTCGTTGTTGTCCCCGAAGTACATCTTCTTGGAAGGCAGGTTCAGGATATCGTTGAACACCTTCAACTTGGAAGAACCCTCGGTGGTCAGGAAGGAGTAGTTGTTTCCGGTCTCCTTATGCCATCCCAAGGTGATCTTCGAATTGGACGTACCCGGGTCATAGAGGTCCAAGGTGGAGGGGAACAATTCATCCCCATCCGATGGCCGTAGATACATCCGTCCCGCGGGAATGGGCTGCTCCAAAGGGCCCGAAGGCAGCTTCCACCCCACCTCGACGTGGTCGTTACCGGTACCCTCCTTCATCAGGGCCTCGATGTAATAGAACTTTCCGGCAGTCAGGCTCACCGCGGCGCTCTTCTGCGACGGGTACCGCTCCCATTCCAGGTAATTGGAATACGCCCCCAACGAAGCGATCAGGGTTTTGTTAACCGGGTTCGCATCCGAGGATACGCGCAATTCGGCATTGTAGTCGGCGCTGATCCAGAAGGTATAGTTCCCCGACTCGGGCGCTTTTATCCATCCGCTCATCCGCACGCCGAAATTATCCGCGCGGTTCTGGAACCCATCGAAGGAGGGCCGGACCAAGGTGGCGGAAGGGTTGCTGGGATAGGCGGGGCCGGTGACCAGGTCTTCGATGGAGGTACCCGTAACCCCGGTCCACTCCTCGTAAAGGACCCCTTGGCCGGTAATCGGGGAGGCGCTCTGGATGGTGGCGATATCGGCGGCGGTCAAGGCGGCGCTGCCATCGGTGGCGCTGCCGAAGACGCGGATTTGGTCCAAGAGCCCCCTGACCATCTGGTCGGAGCCGCTATAGCGGTTGTCGCTGTTTATATTACCGAGGGCTAGAGTATTACCGGGAGAGGAGCCGACGTTGCCGCGGGCGTAAGTGCGCAGACAATCCCAATCGGCCACCGTGCCGTTCGAGCCGAAGTAGAAGCTGACCTGATTGGAGCTTAGGAGCGAATTGTACGTAACCGCAAAAAAGCGCCAGTTATTGTAGGAGGCGCTCGCATCAGCGGTGATTTTTCCGCCATTGCTGCGCACGCCGCCTTGGTCGTTCCACTGATTGATGCCGAGCCCCAGCGATCCATCCGCCTGGAGCGCCAGGTCGATCCCCTGCCCGCCGGCAGGCGCCAAAAAGGTGAGGATGCGATTTCCGCCCGCACCCACGGTGAGGTTTTTGCTGTTAATCCATCCGGAAATGGTAAAGGATTTCAGGTTCTTAAGAGTCGCCGGCGTTCCCATCTCCACGTAATAGGTGGAATTGACTGTGGTGCCGTAATCCAGACTGAAGGTACCCCCATTGACGGGTGCACTGGTGGACCAGGAAGGATAAGTGGAGGGCCGGCTCGCGCTGCCGCCAGCGGCGCCGGTGTTAGCTAGGGTATTGCCGGTTCCCTCTGTCATGAGGAGCTCCACGATGGGCGTGGGCTTGGCGAAGAGGAGGACGGGAAGGCCTAGAAGCAGAGCTGCTAGGGTGGCCTTTGGGGAGAGGACAAAAAGGGAACCAAGGCGCATAGGAAAACTCCTTCCCACATAGGGGATGCAACGCAAGGGCTCCCATTGGAACCCTGAAGGTCATGTTTGAACGGCACACGCGCACTCGGCCCATTCCGGGGCCGAACCGGGACACATTTACCTGCGATCAATCCGTCTCTTGCGAGGAGCCGCGGAGCAAGCGTTTCAGCTTAGGCCGGAGCGAAGGGATGAAAAGCGGGAGGTATCCTGATGGAAAGTAAAGTAATCACAAAGGGGAATTATCGTTAGATGATTTCACAACTATTTTTGTTGCATTTTTGTAAGGGCGGAGCTCAAAAATATTGTCACCAAACAAAATGGTGCCTACGGAATTAATACCCTTTCTCAAAGTTACTATTGGGGAGCAGTTTGCCCCGCGCCCCGAGAAGCCATCCTTAGTACAAGATTGGAAAGGACTTACGGGCAACGGGCCATCAGTTCAGCGTACTGTAGTACGCCAAAATCATCTGGCGAAATGAGCGTTTGGAGCGAAGGGTTAGTTTAAAAGGCGGACTAGTTCGAAATTTGAAAGGATCCGAGCTATGGACTCTTGGCGTGCTTCTTCAACAACGCATTCACCCGGTCCAGCAACTCTTGCTTCCCAAAAGGCTTGGTGATGTAGTCCTCCGCCTTCATCACGTGCAGGCCCACCATCAGATCCACCGACTTGTTGTTGCTGGTCAGGAAGGCGATGGGCACCTTCGCCAAAGGGGCCTGCTCGCGTAGCTCGCGGAAGATATCGAAACCGTCCACGTGCGGCATGACCACGTCGAGCAAGATCAAATCGGGATTCACGTCCAGGGCGGTCTGGACGGCCGCTTCGGGTTCGGTGACTACGGTGACTTGATGCTGGCCCAACTCCAGGACGAGTTTGACCAAATCCGCGATATCCCGTTCATCGTCCACGCAGAGTATCTTCGCCATGCGTCCTCCGTTCCGTGGGCTGGGTTCAGCCTTTCGCCAACTCGCGCGGCAGCCAATCCCAGTAAAAGTAAGTTACCGTGCAGCCGATCAGCAGGCCGATCACGTCCAATGCGGTCGCCGCCGCCGCCATATAAGGCAAATCCAGTTCCACCATGCTCAGCACCATGGATAACATCATCAGGAAGCTGGCGACATAATACAGATTATACAGGGGCCGCTTCTTCTTGGCGGCCCCGAAAATGCGGCTCAAGGACGCGACCACCAAGAAGGTGACGATGAAGGTCAAATGCAGGATTACGCTGGTGAGGGCGGTGGTGGAAACCATATCAATCCACGCTCATCATGGTCCGGTACAACGCATAGCCCAGTCCGGAGAAGGCGAGGCCGCCACCGCAGACCAGGGCGGTGCCCATGTAGGCGGCGGCATGGACCGGATGCGCCTGGAAGGCCAGGACGGTTTTAAGCAGAAGCCCGGCTACGAGCACGACCAAGGCGATCTGAAGGTAACGGTGGGGCGGGCCCTTGGAGAATTTCTGGCGGTAGAATTTGGCGATCAGGGTGAGATACCATCCCACCACTCCGAACAGGAGGGAAGTGAGGGCCATGCCCGCCGCCTGGAAGGTTGCCAAGCCTACTTGCCTTTCTTCTTCGCGAACGCGGAGAAGGCTTCCACGAAGGTGTCTGCGTCGGTCTTGACCGGCGATCCGCTCATCACGCCTTGGCGGCCGACGAACTTCTCCATGATTTCGATGCCGCTGGGGCCGATATGGAATTGCCGGATGTCCTTGGCATGCTGGCTGCCGCGCATCTTCAGAACCAGGATGGCCTTGGATATGGCGCTGTCTATCTCGACGTAACGCAGGATGAAATAGTTATCCGCGATGAAGGGCGCCTGGGACAAACTGTTGGTATCGCCCAGCAGATTGCTGTTCTCACGCAGCAAGAGCGAGGTGATGCCTTCGCGCTTGAGGCTGGTGATGAAGTCGTATTCCATCTCCCGGAGGGATTCCGATTCTTCCGCCGCGTATTCGAAATGGGTGAGCGAATCCACCAGGCAACGCTTGATGCCCAGTTCATCGATGAGGGTCTCCAGGCCACCGCCCAGCTCTTCGACCTCGCTGGCCACCGTGGAGGGATCGGAAAAGATGATCTTCAGCAAGCCCTGATCCTCGTACTTCTTCAGATCCCAGCCGAAGTTGAGGGCGTCATGATAGTACTGGCTCGGGAACTCTTCGAAGGTGAGGATGAGGCCGGGTTCCTGGAACTTTTCGATGCCGTTGATGATGAACTGCATGCCGAGGGTGGTTTTGCCGGTGCCGGGCGCGCCTTCCACCACGGTGGCGCTTCCGCGCACCACTCCCCCGCCGATCATCCTGTCCAAAGCCTCGATCCCGAATGGCGCTCTTTCCAGCATGAGTCTCCTACAAGGTTCTAGCGTTTCCCGATCAAGGTCAGCAGCACGGCCTTCTGCGCATGCAGACGGTTCTCGGCTTCATCGAAACAGACGCAACGGGGGGAATCCATCACGTCCTGGCTGATTTCTTCGCCCACGTGGGCGGGCAGGCAATGGGTGACGATGCATTCCGACGGCGCCTTGGCCAAAAGTTGCGCGTTCACCTGGAAGCCCGCGAATTGCTTTTTCTTGGTTTCCGCCTGGGCCTCTTCGCCCATGCTCACCCACACGTCGGTGTAGATGCAATCGGCCTTGGCCACCGCGGCCGCCGCGTCATGGGTCATGGAGTAGCTGCCGCCGTTCCGCTTGAACAGGGGCTCGAGGCTCTTCAGGACATCCGGGTTCTGCTCGAAGCCGACCGGGCAGGCCAGGATGAAATGCATGCCGAGATGGGCCGCCAACTCGGCCAGGGAATTGGCCACGTTGTTGCCGTCGCCCACGAAGGCGAGCCGCAAGCCGGCCAGCTTCCCGCGCTTTTCCGCCAGGGTTTGCCCCAAGGCCAGGGCCTGGCAGGGATGATGCAGATCGGTCAAGGCGTTGATGACAGGCACGGTGGCGTACTTGGCCAGGTCATCCACCAGCTTATGGCTGAAGGTGCGCGCGACGATGGCGTCGATCCAGCGCGAGAGGCAGAGGGCCGCGTCCTTCACGGACTCGCGGTTGCCGAGGGAAATCTGCCCGGGGTCGAGATTGATGGCGGCGCCGCCCAATTGGATCATGCCGGCCTCGAAAGTGACCCGCGTTCGTAGCGAGGGCTTTTCGAAGATCATGGCCAGGGTGCGGCCCTTTAGGGCTTCGTTCGAACCGCTGGCCTTGTACTCGGTTTTGATGGATGCGGCCAAGGAGAGGACGGCTTCCAGCCGGGCCCGGTCCCAGTCCAACAAGGTAGTGAGATGCTGTGGTTGCGAAAGACTCATGTCGCCCCGGGATCGAATCCGTCGATTATAGGTTATCCGCGGGGTCGGGAACAACCGGTTTCCAGAGTTCCCCGCCGGCTAACGTTATAAATATTAAAAGCTAATTTAACCCCGCCATGAGCGCCTCGGCCGAGACCGTCCCTTGCTTCGGGAAAATAAATTTGTTTCTGGAGATCGGCGCGAAACGCCCGGACGGTTACCACAACCTGGGAACCCTGTTCCAAACGGTGGACTGCGGGGATAGGCTCAGCGCCGATTCGGCCGGGGAGCTTTCCCTGGCGGGCGCCGAAGGCATCACCGCGCAGCCTGAAGATAACTTGGTATTGAAAGCGGCGCGCTTGCTCCGCGAGAGCTTCCCGGAGCGCGTCCGGCCGGATGCCGGAATGCGGTTTTCCCTGGCCAAAATCCTGCCGACCGGTGCGGGGCTCGGGGGCGGCAGCTCCAACGCGGCCGCGGCTTTGGGCCTGTGCAATCGCATCTGGAAGATGGGTCTCTCCGATCAGGACTTGCTTCCCGTCGCGGCCAAACTGGGCGCCGACGTTCCGTTCTTCCTGTTCGGCGGGACCTGCTTCGGCGAGGGCATCGGTGAACTCCTGACCCCCGCACCCGATCCGTACCCCTTTCACGTAGTCATCGGCACGCCTAACTGTCGGGTGGAAACCGCCTGGGCCTATCGGAATCTCGATCCGGAACGCAGGCAGGAATGGGCCCGCTTCAAGGCCCTCTACCTTACCTATTGCGAGGACTGGGAATTCTACCAGGTGCTGCGGAACGACTTCGACGGACCCATGCGCCGGCACTTCCCCGAGATCGATTCCCTGGCCGGGAACATGGCGGAATTCGGGCCCGTGAAAACCTTGCTCAGCGGGAGCGGCGCCAGCGTCTTCAGCCTGTTCCGGGAAAAGGGCAAGGCGGATGAGTGCCTGAAGGCCATCCAGCCGGAGTGCCGTTTTTCCTGCGTGGCTGGCTTCGCCAGCTAATAAACCCTCTAATTCCCCGTAATTGGGGGTTTTGCTTTGCTTCCTCCAGCATTTCTTCCTACCTTTCCGCGCCGCTTCCGGTGGGGCGTCGTCAAGTGGTAAGACAACGGTCTTTGGAACCGTTATTCGCAGGTTCGAATCCTGCCGCCCCAACCACCGGGGGCTATCGGGCGTTACGCATAACGCCCGTAAAGGCCGTGGACCGGGCATCCCGCCCGTCCGTTAACGTCATCAATACGCCGGGAAGGCATGCGCGGCCTCGCATGAATACCGGTACGAAAAGGATTCCGCCATGTCGACCGCCCTGTTGTCCCTCGCCGCCAAGAAGCGGCCCAAGTCCACCAAATCATTTCTGAACCAGATGCGCAAGGACGGCCGCGTTCCCGCCATCGTATACGGCCTCGATAAAGAGCCCGAACTTGTCGAAGTTACCGCCGTCGACATGCGGTCGCATCTTACCCAGCGCAATCACGTGATCGAACTGAGCGTCGCCGGCGCCGGTTCCCAGAAGGTGATGCTGAAGGTCGTCGAGCGCGACCCCATCCGCAAGGATCTCGTGCACATCGACTTCCTGCGCGTGGACAACGAGCATCCGGTGATCGTGAACGTGCCGGTGACCACCTTCGGCATGCCGTTCGGCGTCAAGACCGAAGGCGGCGTGTTCTCCGTGATGAAGAAATTCGTGAAGCTACGCGCCAAGGTCCAGGACATCCCGGACAAGTTCGATCTCGACGTATCGGATCTTCACTCGGGCACCATCTTCTACGTCAAGGACTTGAAGTTCGATAAGGGGACCTTCGTGACTCCGGGTAAGACCGCGCTCTTCGGCGTTACCACCGGTAAGGCCGAGGTCGAGGAAACCCCGGCCGCAGCCCCCGCCGCCGCGGCCGCAGCCCCCGCCGCGGATGCCAAGGCAGGCGCCAAGCCCGCCGCCGGCGACAAGAAGGACGAGAAGAAGGACAAGAAGTAAGCCGTGCATATCTTGCTGGGGCTCGGGAACCCGGGCCCCAAGTACGATCGCACCCGCCACAACGTCGGCTTCGATTTCGCCGATCGCCTGGCGCAGGACTTGGGGCAAGCCTCTTGGAAGATGGAATCCAAGAGCCTCGCATGCCGGACCACCTTGGCCGGCAAGCCCCTGCTCATCGCCAAGCCCCAAACCTTCATGAATCTGTCCGGCGAGGCCGCCCAGGCCTTGCTGGCCTTCTACAAGGTCTCCCCCCGCAATCTCATCGTCGTCGTGGACGAGATCTATCTCGATCTAGGCGCGGTCCGCATTCGCACCCAAGGGAGCGCGGGCGGGCATAACGGGCTGCGCGATCTCATCCAACATTGCGGCGACGAATTCACGCGCATCCGCATCGGAGTCGGCCCGGTCCCAACTGGACACGATAGGGCCGATTTCGTGCTCCGGAAATACGGCCAGGATGAGGCGAAGATCCTGGAATCCGTTCTCGCCAATTCGAAAAGCATTATCGAAACCGGACTCACGCTCGGATGGGAGCGCGCCGGTTCGGACTTCAATCGGCGCTCGGCAGGGTAGCTTCGCGGTGTCGGGCCGATAGGAATACGAGACGCATCGGAAGATGCGGCCTAGTCGTGTTTTGCTGCTTATTTTATCTTTTTCGCCACATCGGCATGCGTGGTTTTCTTCTCATGGACTAGGCCACGCGTTCCGCTTCGGCAAAGGACCCGCAAGGAGCGCGCATGCGGGTTTTTTACTAGTTTGCTAATAAGTTCAAAGCGCGACCTGCGCGGGATCCGTATCGCGGATCACCGCGCAGAGAGCCTCACTACCTTTAATTAAAGTCGGGTGATCAGGATGCAAGAGGATTTACAGTACCTTTTAGAGCTCTCGGCGGTGGACAAAAAGGTCTACGAACTCAAGCTCACGAAGAAGGATCTTCCTGTTCGGATCCAGACCTTGAAGGAAGAAATCGAGCGGGAGAAGGCGAACGCCGAAAAGCTCGATCAATCCATCTCCGAGACCCAGGGGAAGATCAAAGAAAACCAGGAGATGTCGGTCCAGGAGCAGGCCAATCTCACCGAAAGCAATAAGCGCCTGGAGGCCATCAGCACCAATCGCGAATACGATGCGGTGCACCTGGAAATCGCCACCCACAAGCGCAACATCGACAACTCCCAGGCCAACGTCATCCATTTCCAGCAGATACTCGAGAACCTGCTCAAGGAAAAGGAGACCGCGGATACGGCCTATAAGACCGTGCTGGACAAGAACGGCCCCGAGTTGTCCAAGCTCACCGAGGAACTGAACGGCATCGAGGATCGCATGGCTACCGAATTGGCCAAGTCCGACGCGCCCCGCAACAAGATCAACAAGAAGGTCCTGGCGGTATACGATCGGGTGGTGAAGCGCCGCGGCAATCCCAACGTCATCGCGGCCATCAACCGTACCCAGAAGGCCTGCCTGGTATGCAATCGCACCCAGACGCCTCAGCGGGTTATCGAAATAAGCAAGCGGAACGCGCTGCTCACCTGCGAAAGCTGCGGCAGCATCCTGGTTTGGAAGGAAGACTAAGAGCCCTTCCGAAGCCTGGCATCCCCGGCTCCCCCAGCCGGCAAGCAACCCGGGTCCTACGGCCCGGGTTTTTCTTTGCTTCGGTTTTTATCCCGGAGTAGCAGGAACGCTGCCGGGAGCGGAGGCGGCGACAGGGCGGCTCTTCACAGCCTTGGCCAAGGCCTTGGCTGCCACGACTGAAACCGCCTCGGCCATGATGCGCATCCGCTTTTCGCGTTCAAGTGGAGGAACCTTGCCCCAATCCTCTTCGGGGGTGAACAGGAAGCCGGGTTCGTGAACCGCGGCGGCCACCAGGCTATCGAAGACGACGCTTCCCTTGACCCCGTCCACAACGCGCAGGCGCATTCCCTGCGTCCAAGTGTTCTTCACGGACCACGGCTTCCACCAGGTCCGCTTCGAGTCCACCGCGATGCGTTCCAGGCTCCCGTAGGCGAGATAGGCATCTCCCACTTCGCGGCGGAGAGCCTGGGGATCGACGGGCCGCAGGTCCGGGCCGCGCAGGATACCTTGGGAGAAAAGCTTATCGATCTCTTCGCCCGGGATCGAATTCACGGTCGGATCGGCGCCTAGTTCGGCGCGAATGCGCTTGGCGATGGCCTCGCTGATTTGCGGATCGGACGCGTCGGTTAGGCCGAGGAAAGCCACCGCGGCTTTCCTCGTCCCCGCAGGGGCCTGGGCGCGGGCCTGGAGGACCAGGAATCCCAATCCCAGCAGGATGGCGAGCATGGATTTGAGGAGGGAAGCCATGCCTGGATTATCGGATAGGCGGAAGGGGAAGTGAAGGGCCGATTACGACTTCAGTCGGGCCGATTACGTCTTCAGCCCGAATTTCCGTTGGATCTCATCGAGGGAAAAGCGGACCACGACCGGGGCCCCCGAGGGGGATACGTAAGGATTCTGGGTCGCGAACAGGCTGTCGATCAAAGCCGCCACTTGGGGATATTCGAGCGGGTCCCCCAGTTTCACGGAAGCCACGCGCGCGTAAACGCGCGCCAGCCGCTGTTGGAACTCTTCGCCCTTGGGAGCCGATGCCCCCCGCTCCGGCCGCAACAGGCCGTCAAGCAACTCGTGGATCACGCGACGGCCCTGGTCCGGCTTCACCTCCATGGGAAGCCCCCGCAATTGGAAGGCATTGCCGCCGAAGGACTCCAGGTCGAACCCCAGGGCTTGTAAGCGATCGAGATGGCCTTCGAGAAAGGCGCTGTCCGGGGAAGGGAGTTCCAACACTTCCGGGAAGAGCAATTGCTGGGATGAAAAGCGCCCGGTCTGCCGCATCTCTTCCAGGGCTTTTTCGTAGAGCACCCGCTCATGGGCGGCCTGCTGGTTCACGATCATCAGGCCGCTTTCCACCCCGAACAGGATGAAGCCGTTATGCAATTGCAGGAACGGGATCTCGGATGGGCGCGAACGGGCCGCCGGAACGCTTTCATCGCCCGGGAAAAAGCGCGAGACGGGACCGGCCGGGGCCTCCGGCGCGTTCGGGAACAGCCGGATCTGGTTCCGGGCATCCGGAGCCGTGCCGCGGCCTAGTAACGTGTCGGTTACCTTGCCGGCGGATGCGGCGTCAGAGGATCCGGCGGAACCGGCGGACCCTGAAGCCGGGCCGGGAACGCCGCCATCCTCGCCTTCTCCGCGAGCGGGCGGACGGGAAGCGAAAGCGAAAGGCGGAGCGAGGCCGGGACCCCGGCCGGTACCGAACTCCGGAGCCAACTCCAGGGGGGCGGCCGAAGCTTCCGTCGACGTGATCTCCGTATCCGACCCCGCCGGAGCGGCCATCGGATCCCCGAGATCCAGCATCGGGATCCCCGCGATCTTGCGGAGCGCGACTTTCACCGCCTGTGAAATCGCCCAGTAAATGCGGCCTTCGTTGAGGAAGCGCACTTCCTTCTTGGTGGGATGCACGTTGACGTCCACTTCCTCCGGGGTCATGGTCAGGAAGAGCACGGCCAAGGGGAAACGCCCGGGCGGCAGCACATCGTAGGCTTCGGCCAGGGCGCGGGACGCCAAACCGCTCGTGATGGGGCGCCGGTTGATGAAGAAGAACTGATGGGTCGAGCGCAGGCGCGCTTGCTGCGGCGCGCACACGTAGCCTTCCACGTGGATGGCCCCGCGGCCGCCCTGCATCCCGTCGGACCATTCCACGGGCACGAGCTCCGCCGCGATGTTGAAGCCCAGCACTTCGCCCACGCGGTGCTTGAGCGAACCTTCGGTATAAGCCAGGATCTCGCGGCCCTTGTCCAGGATCTTGAAAGCCACGGCCGGATGGGCCAAGGACGCGCGGCTCACCACGCTCAGGATGCGCGCGGTCTCGTTCTTCGCGGAGCCCATGAATTTCCGCCTCGCCGGATTATGCAGGAACAGGTTGCGGACGGATACGGTGGTGCCCGGGTTGCGCGGTACCTCGCGGCTTCCCGTCTCCCGCGAGTCCGACACGGTGATGGCGATGCCGGTGGGCTCGGCGGCATGGCGCGTCTCCAGGGTCAGCTCGGCCACCGCCGCCATGCTGCAGAGGGCCTCCCCGCGGAAACCGTAGGTGGCCACGTATTGCAAATCGTCGGCCGCGCGGATCTTGCTGGTGGTATGCGGCAACCAGGCCAGCTGGGCATCTTCCCGCAGCATCCCCTTCCCGTTATCGCTCACCCGGATCAGGTCCAGGCCGCCTTCTTCCAATGCGATCGTGATCTTGGTCGCGCCCGCGTCCAACGCGTTCTCGAGCAATTCCTTGACCGCATTGGCGGGACGCTCGATAACCTCGCCGGCCGCGATCTTATGGATGGTCTCTGGGGAAAGGAGGTTAATGATGCCCATGGGAAATCGCTAAGTGCGGATGGAAAGATGCAAAAGGGAAGGCTCCGGCGCCTCCTGGAAGGCTCACCATATTGTTCCTATCAGTTTTATATGTTATATTCCGTAAAATGAAGGTGACATCGAAAACCCTGTACACCTTGCACTTCCTCACGGCCCTGGCTATAAAGTCCAAGGACTTCCCCGGACGGCCCATTCACCTGCGGGAAATCGCCCAGGAATACAATATCCCCTTCAAGTTCCTGGAGCAGATCGCCATCCTCATGAAGAGCGTCGGCTTGGTGCGGGGGTCGAGGGGAAAGTTGGGCGGCTACCAGCTCGCGGACCTTCCCGAGAACATCCATCTGTCGCGAATCATCAAGGCCACCGAGGGCGAGATCCTGCCCTGCGCCGAGATCGAAGGGGGAAACGAAGTCATCACCGGGCTCGTGCATCGCGCGATCCAGGATGGCCGGGAACTGGTGGACAAGAAGCTCGCTTCGGTGACCCTGGCCCAGTTGGCCGAGAAGGCCAGGCAACAACTCGAACCCGTTCCCATGTACTACCTCTGAACATCGCTTATGAGGCCCTATGACTCCCGCTGATACCGATCGCCCCGAATCCCGCTCCGCCGTTCCTCGCGGCGCCCTGGACGCCCCGCCCGCCTCCGGTCCCGCCGCTCCCGGAAGCTTGCAAGCCTTCGCCCAGGATCTGGACCGCGAGTTCGCCTCCCTGACCGCCGACGAGCGCATCCGCAAGGCATGGGCGCTGTTCGGCAAGGAGTTGATCGCGACCACCTCTTTCGGGAGGGATGCGGGCCTGCTCCTGCACCACCTGCATCGCCTGCAAACGCCTCTCCGCGTGTTCTTCATCGACACCTCCTTCCATTTTCCCGAGACCCTCGCCTATCGCGATACCCTCACCTCCGCCTACAAGTTGGATCTGCGCGAATCGCGTTCCTTCGAGCCCGACAACCGCCGTTACGGCAAAACCGAGGACGGGAAGATTTCCATTTCCGATACCTCCGCATGCTGCGCCATCAACAAGGTCGGCGTACAGGCGGCCTTCCTGGGGCGAAGCGACGTGAAGGCTTTCCTGACGGGCCTGCGCCGCGACCAGAGCGATTCGCGGGCGCATACGCCTTTCGTGCACGTGCAAAAGGGGAAGATGAAAATCTGCCCCTTCGCCGATTGGCCGGCCGCGGAAGTGGACATGTATCTGCACCTATGGGAGGTGCCCGAGCATCCGCTCGCGGCCCAGGGGTATTCCAGCATCGGCTGCAGCCCGATTACCTGCACCAGCAAACCGATCGACCCGGGCGATCCGCGCTCGGGGCGATGGGTCGGGGACGCGAAGACGGAATGCGGACTGCACCTCGATTACGAGCCCTGATATGAGATACTGCCAGGACCTCACCAGCCTAATCGGCGGCACCCCGCTGGTCCGCCTCAACAAGGTGATCCCGCGCGAGGACGCGTTGTTCTTGCTTAAACTCGATCAGCGCAACCCGGGCGGCTCGGTCAAGGACCGCATCGCATTGAACATGATCCTGGAGGCCGAGAAGAGCGGCAAGCTGAAAGCGGGAATGACCATCCTGGAGCCGACCAGCGGCAATACCGGCATCGCCTTGGCCTGGATCGCCTCGGTGAAAGGCTATCAGACCATCCTGGTGATGCCGGAATCGATGAGCGCGGAGCGCCGCAATCTGCTGCAAGCTTATGGCGCCGAATTGATCTTGACCCCCGCCCACTTAGGCATGGCCGGGGCCATCGACAAGGCCAAGGAGATGCTGCGGACGCGCAAGGATTGCTTCATGCCCCAGCAATTCGACAATCCCGCCAACGCGGACGCGCATCGGCGCCATACCGTCGAGGAAATCTGGAAAGACACCGAGGGCAGGCTGGATGTATTCGTGTCCGGAGTGGGCACGGGCGGCACCATCACGGGCGTAGGCGAAGTGCTGAAGATCCGCAACCCGGCCATCCAAGTCGTAGCCGTGGAACCAACCGCTTCCGCCGTGCTGAGCGGCGGGAAACCGGGCAAGCACGAGATCCAGGGCATCGGGGCGGGTTTCATACCCAAGGTGTTGAATACGAAAGTCTATGACGAAGTCGTGAAGGTGACGGACGCGGAAGCGCTGGAGATGTGCCGCCGCCTGGCCCGCGAAGAGGGCATCCTGGCGGGCATCTCGACCGGGGCCAACGTGAAGGCCATGATCGAGGTAGGCAAGCGCCCGCAGATGAAGGGCAAGACCCTGTTGACCCTGGCCTGCGATACCGGCGAACGTTACCTGAGCACCATGCTATACGGGGGCTGACATGGCCATCTTCAACGAAAGCCAGATGCGGCGCTATCAGCGCCACTTGAGCCTGAAGGAAGTCGGCTTCAAGGGCCAGATGAAACTGGCCGCCTCCAAGGTCCTTTGCGTAGGGGCGGGGGGCCTGGGTTCGCCGGCCCTATATTACCTGGCGGCGGCCGGGGTCGGCACCCTCGGCATCGCCGAAGGCGACGTGGTGGACGAATCCAACCTGCAAAGGCAGATCCTCCATTTCACCGAGGACGTGGGCCGGCCCAAGCTCGATTCGGCGCGCGAGAAGCTGGTCCGCATCAATCCCGACCTGAAGGTGGTGGAACATCCCGGTTACCTCTCCGCCGCCGACGCGGTTGAAATCATCTCTGCTTACGATTTCGTGATCGACGGGACGGACAATTTCCCCGCCAAGTTCCTGATCAACGACGCCTGCGTGATCGCGGGAAAGGCTTTCTCCCACGCCGGCATCCTGCGGTTCGAAGGGCAGACCATGACGGTGGTGCCGGGCAAAAGCCGCTGCTACCGCTGCCTGTTCAAGGAACCGCCTCCGGCGGATGCCGTACCCAGTTGCGCGGAGGCCGGAGTATTGGGCGCCATCGCGGGGGTGATGGGGACCTTGCAGGCCACCGAAGCCCTCAAGTTCCTGTTGGGCAAGGGCGATCTGCTCACCGACCGCCTGCTGGTTTTCGATGCCCTGGCGATGCGCTTCCGCGAAATCCGCGGGGGGCGCGATCCGGATTGCGCGGTATGCGGGGATCATCCGACCCTCAAGGCGCCGGTGGATTACACGCGGCCGGCTTGCGCTTCGGATATCTGAAAAATCCTTTTAATCCAGGGTTTTCCTGAACAATCTTGACTTATCCTGAAACGTCAGGTATCTTCAGGATATGAAGCAGGAAAAATTCTCCACCCTGGTCGACGATGCGGTCCTTGCCGAGCTGAAGCAATATTCCCAGGAAAGCGGGAAAAGTATTTCCTGGCTGGTGAATGAAGCCGTGGCGGAATACCTGCAGCGCTCCCGCCTTCGTCCTGCCTTCCTGGAATCGATGAATAGGGTCCTCGATAAGCACTCCGATCTCATGCAGCGGCTCGCGAAGTGAAGGAGTCCGTTTTCCTCACTTTGGAGGAATGCCTGCGTTTGCATGAGGAGCAGATCCGGCGCTTCGGAGGATTGGCCGGGCTCCGGGATCCGGGCCTATTGGAAAGCGCCCTGGCCCGGCCGCGATCGGGATATTACCAGACCCTGTTCGAACAAGCCGCGGCGTTGATGCAAAGCCTGGCTATGAATCACTGCTTCGTCGACGGCAACAAACGTATGGCCATGGGCTGCGCGTTCATATTCCTGGATTGGAACGGCTACGAGATCAACGTGGGCGGAGAGGCCGCCGAGAAATTCCTATTGGAGAAAGTGATTCTCGGCAAAGCCGATGTCGCGGTAATCGCGGGTTGGCTGGAAGATCATGCGGCATCGCTTTCGCCGGATGGAACGAAGAAGAGGACCGCGGCGTCCCCCAAGAAACGCCGCTCCGGCCGGACCGGGCGGGGCAGATCTTAAGAGCCCCAAACTTGTGGGCTCTAAACCAACGCCTCCCGGATTTTCCCTTCCAGCGCCGACAAGGTGAAGGGCTTCTGGATGAAGGCTCTTCCGCCTTCGGAGACTTCCTGGCGGAAGACCACGTCCTGCGTATAGCCCGACATGAATAGCACGCGCAGGCTGGGCATGATCTTGCCCATCGCGTCGGCCAATTCCTTGCCGCCCATCCCGGGCATCACCACGTCGGTCAACAGCAAATGCACGGGCTGCGGATACGTCTCGGCGAGGGCCAGCGCCTCGCGGCCTTGGCGGGCTTCCAGCACCATGAAGCCTTGGCGGCTCAAGAGTTCCCGAACGATGCCGCGCACCTCGTCGTCGTCCTCGACCACGAGGACGGTCTTGGGGACGAAGGAGGAGGAACGGAGCGCCTTCTGGACTTCGGCCTCTTCCTCGGGCTCCTCTTCGCTGATGGGCAGGTAGCACGAGAACACGCTTCCCTTGTCCACTTCGGTTTCGACCAGCACGCAACCGCTGTTCTGGGTGATGATGCCGTAGACGGTCGAAAGGCCCAGCCCCGAGCCCGAACGCCCCTTGGGCCCATCGCCTTTCCCCTTGGTCGTGAAGAAAGGATCGAAGATATGCGGCAAGTCGTCCGTCCCGATCCCTTTTCCGGAGTCGGCCACTGAGATGCGTAAATGCGGGCCCGCGTGGACGCGCCCGTAAGCCCCGGGTATGTCCCCCGACAAAACCACCTGGCCAGTCGACAACGCCAAGGTGCCGCCGTCGGACATGGCATCGCGGGCGTTGACCACCAGGTTCATGATCACTTGTTCCAATTGCACCGGATCCATGCGCACTTGGCCCGCCCGCGGATCCAGGCTCAGGCTCAGCTCGATGTTTTCTTCCAGAAGATGGCGCAGCATCCGTTCCATCGAACCGATCACGTAGTTGGGTTGGATCACTTTCGGCTGCGGGATCTCCTGGCGGCTGAAAGCCAGCAATTGGCGGATCAGGCCCGCGGCCCTTTCGCTGCCGTTGAGGATCTCCCCCACTTCCCGTCGCACCGGATGGCCCGGTTCCAGGCGCAGCTGCATCAATTCGCAGTAGCCCATGATGGCGGCCAACAGGTTGTTGAAATCATGGGCGATGCCGCCGGCCAACCGGCCCACGGCTTCGAGCTTCTGGGATTGCCGCAACTGATCTTCCTTGATCCGCAGGGCCTCCTCGGAGTGCCGGGTCTCGGTCACGTCGGAAACGGCCCCGATCCATTTTACGGCCACCCCGTTGGCATCCCAGACGGCCGTGCCTTGATCGCGCCATACGCGCCAGGACCCGTCCCGGCACCGCACGCGGTATTCCGCCAGGAAAGGCGCGCGCCCGCGCTGGTGCTTTTCGATGGCCGACATCACGCAACTCCGGTCCTCGGGATGCAGCAAGGCTTCCCAACCTTCCAAGGTGCGCGCGATCTCGCCATGCTTATAGCCCAAGCGCTCGTCGATGGGGCCGAACCATTCCAGCACCCCCGAAGCCATGTCCCATTCGTAGATGAGGTCGTTGCCGCATTCGGCGGCCACGCGCATTCGCTCTTCGGATCGCCGCAGGGCCTCTTCTTCGCGCTTCCGCTCGGTGATGTCCACGAAAGTGCCCATGACGCTTTCGAGGTTCCCCTGTTCGTCCTGGATGGGCGATCCGTAAACGATCAACCGCGTCCGGCGTCCGTAGCGGCCGATCACTTCCACTTCGTAATGCGAGCTTTGGCCCACCCACCTGCGGGCGTGTTCCCGCTTTATGATCTGGACGCTTTCGGGGGTGAAGAATTCTTCGTAGAGCTGGGCCGATCCGATCAATTCCGCCGGGGAATCCAGCTCCAGGAACTCGCTCATGACGGGGTTGATGTAGATGGTCCGCCCTTCCCGGTCGAGATGCCAGATGCCCACCGGGCTGCTCTCGGCTAAGGCGCGGTAGCGCATCTCGCTCCTTTGCAGGTCGAGTTGCGCCTCCACTTTATGGCCTTCCAGTTCCGCCCGCACTTGCCGCAGGGCCTCGCTATCGGCGCGGTGCCGATCCCCGCGCACGGTGGCATCCCGGTTGAGCTGCGAAACCTGGCGGGTGCGGGTACGCATTCGCCAGATGAACAACCCATTCACGGCCAAGCTGGCGGCCATGGCGGCGAGCCAGAAATCCATCTGGTAAATGCCTTTCTCCCGGTTTCCGTCGGGCACGTGCCGATCCTCCCGCGGCGCGCGTACGGGCCGGAGGAGGGACAAGCGGGATTGTATTATAAATGACGGTTTCAGGCCAATCGTTTTAATGGAAGAGAAGCTGGGCGCCGGTCAGGGCCAGAAGGCCGTAAACGAGCCAATCGAAAGCCTTTTGGGGTAAAAGCCGGTTGGCCAGCCAACCCACCGCCACCCCGACCGGGATACATGCCAGATAGCGTAAATCCAGTTTCAGGGATTCCGTCGTGATCAACCCGGAAAACAGATAGGGCGGCACCTTAAAGAGATTCAGGGCCGTGAAAAAGATGGCGTTGCTGGCGACGAAAACCGTCTTGTCCGCCTTCTGGGCCAAAAGATAGATGGCCATGATGGGCCCGGCCCCATGCGCGATAGTGGAAGAGAATCCGGCCGCCACCCCGACCAATACGGACGCGGCCACGGAGGGTTTCCACGCGCGTTCGGGATACCACCAATTGCGAAACAAGAGCAGAGCCGTCAGGACCAGCGCCGTGGCCCCGATGGAAACCCGCAGCAGGTGCTCGGAAATATGGCTGACGAAGGCCATGCCGATGGCGACGCCGCCCAAAGCGCCCCAGAAGGGCATGCGGATGAGGCTTAAGTCCCATTTTTTCCAGAAGGCCGAAAGCGTGAACAGATCCGCAAAGCAAAGCAGCGGAAGTATGATGCCGATCGCCTGCCGCGCCGGGACCGCCGTGGCCAGCAAGGGAGTGGTAAGCATGCCCAAGCCGGTGGCGAAGCCGGCCTTGGAAAGACCGATCAGGAATGCCCCGAGATAGGGATAGAACCAGGCGGGAGGCGCGTACACGTTTACCGGGCCACGATCTGCGCGCGCACGGTTTCGGCCGCGGCCGGGCCTTCCAGGTAGGCTACCAGGGCCAGCGCGAATTCTTCGGCCGTGCCCGCGCCGCGGGAGGTGATGACCTTGCCGTCCACCACCACCCGATCCCGAAGGTAGGCTTTCGCGATGGGGACCAGTTCGGCCTCCCGCGACGGAAACGAAGTAATGGCATGCGACTGCGCCACCCCGGCGTCGGCCAGGATCACCGGAGCCGCGCAAATGGCCGCGATCGGCACTCCCGCGGCGTAGCTGCGACGCACCAATTCGGTTACGCGGATATCCTTGCGCAACCGATCCACCCCCGGCCCCCCGGGGAGGATGAGCATATCGAAGGTTTCCCGAAGGCAATCGTCCAATAGGCGATCGGCCTGCACCTTAATCCCGCGCCCCCCGGCCACCACCAGGCCTGGCCCGGTGGAGGCGGCCACCGCTTCCACCCCGGCCCGGCGGAGCAGGTCCAAAGGGGTAACCGCTTCCATTTCCTCGAAGCCCTCGGATAGGATCAAAAGCACCCTTTTCATATTTTGTCCTCTTACGCCTGAGAGACGCTCAGAGCCTTCGGGCCATAAAATTAGTTAACCCACCCTGGCCGCCGTCGGCTGTTTGGAAGACATGGAAGATCGCATCATCAGGGCGACCGGGGAGGTCGCCGAATTACGCTTCGTTCTGGTGGACGCCACCCAGGCCGCCAATGCCATCGGCGGGTACCATGACGCGCGCGCGTTCACCCGCATCCTGATGGGCGAGACCATCGTCTCTTCCTTGTTGCTCGCCTCTGGCCTCAAAGGCAACGGTACGGTGCAGGTGAAATTCCAATACTCTGGGGACTTCCCCATGGCCACCGCCGATGCTACGCCCTTGGGGCTGGTGCGGGCGATGATCCCCTTCGAGGACGTGAAACGCATCGGCGATTTCGAGCCCTTGCTCTCGCCGCAGACCATGACCGTTCGCAAACGCAATGAGCAAGGCACCGCGCTTTCCGAGGGCATAGTGGAAATGCCCTCGGAAAAGATCGGCCCCTGTACGGCTTACTACCTGCTGCAAAGCGAGCAGACGAGATCGGCGGTGGGCATCATGGCGCGGCAGACCCCGGCCGGGCAGGATCCGACGGGGCAAACCGCCAAGGGGCCGAATGCCCCCGGCGATAGCCTGGGCTTCTGCGGCGGGTTCCTGGTCGAGGCCTTGCCCAAGGCCGATGCGAAAACCCTTGCCATCCTGGAGCAGGTCGTGAAGGACATGCCGTCCATCGAAACCTATCGCGCCGAGGGCGGCGGCCTCGATTTGGAAAGGATGCTCGCGGATCTTGCGGGCCCGTTCCGTTACACGGTCCATCGCGAGATGAAGGTGCTGCCTTTTTGCCCATGCTCGGAGACCGGCGTGCTGAAGGCCATCTCGGGCATGCCCCGCGAAGAATTGGAAGAAGTGGTCATCAAGCATGAGACCTTGGAACTGCATTGCGAGTATTGCCGGAAGCGTTATCTGGCCACTCCCGCCATGATCCGGGAATTGCTCGACGGAATGGACGAAGAGCCGGAAGCGGACGAAGACGAAGGCGGGGACGAAAGCCTGGACGAAGGCAAGGGGCCGGACGATTTCCCGGGTTAGGCAGGCGCGGCGGGAAGGGCCCGGGAGAAGGGCTCGGAACGACTTGCTCCGGTAGTCCGCGCCGGGCTTTTAGGCTAAATTTCGTCTCCTGCCGTATTATCTTTGGCGCCGGTCCGGGGAGACCCCCGGAATCCGGCGTACAGGTCCCCGCGGGGATCAAGGGAGCGATCGAGTGGTCATGGTTGAACGCCGCGGAAGGAAGGACCGGTGACCTCGGAATCGAAGTCGCTGCTGGTCCTGGAATCCGATGACGGGATCCAGGAGATGATCCAATCCATCGTACTCGATCACGACTTGTCCATGCTTTCCGCTTTCAACCTGGAGGACGCGAAGCGCCTGATCGGAACCGGCCGCACGCTGGCGTTCGCCTTCAACCTTTCCCTGATCGGCGATGAACCTCTCGCCTTCGTGCGCCGCCTGCGCCAGGAACATCCCAATCTGCCTCTCATCGCCCTGGTGGGCGCGGCCCACCAAGGCCTTACCGTGTCCCTGCTCCAGTCCGGCACCTATGCCTGCCTTTCCATGCCTCTGCAAGTGGGCGAGCTCGCGTACAATCTGACCAAAATCATGGCCAGCCTCGCGGACGCCTACAACCCGTTCGCCATGCGGTACGAGGAACGCATCCTCATAATGCCCAACGATTTCGCGCTTGTGATGCAGGTGGCCAAGAACCTGGTGGAATCGACACTCCCCTTGCACGAGAAGAACCGCTACCACATCATCCTCGGATTGTCCGAGGTCATCAACAACGCCATCGAGCACGGCAACCTGGGGATTTCCTTCGAGGAGAAAAGCGATGCGCTGAAGGCCTCGCGCTTCTACCCGCTGGCGATCGAACGCTCCCACAAGGAACCGTACAAGGACCGCGTGGTCACCATCCGCTCCCGGGTCTTCCCCAACCTGCGCCGCATCGAGTACTTCATAGCCGATCAAGGCGTCGGCTTCGATTGGCGCGCGCTGCCCGATCCCAAGGACAAAAGCAACCTCCTCAACCGCAACGGGCGGGGCATCATGATGGCGCGCTACGCGTTCGATGAGATGGTCTACAACGACACCGGCAACGAGGTGACCCTGGTGGTCAACCTGGACGTGCCTTACCGCGGCCGCAGGACCTGAACATGGCTTATCTGGCGATGGCGCGCAAATGGCGCCCCAAGAACTTCGAAGACATGGTGGGCCAGGATCACATCGCCCAAACCATCCGCAACGCCATCGAGGGCAAGCGCATCTCCCACGCCTACCTGTTCACCGGCACCCGCGGCGTGGGCAAGACCACCTCGGCGCGCATCCTGGCCAAGGCCCTCAATTGCAAGAACGGGCCCACCCCCATCCCCTGCGACGCTTGCAAGAACTGCAAGGCCGTGAACGCGGGCAGCTCGCTGGACGTGCTGGAGATCGACGGCGCCTCCAACAACAGCGTGGACGATATTCGCGAGCTGCGCGAGAACGTGAATTACGCGCCCATGAACGGCAGCTACAAGATCTACGTCATCGACGAGGTCCACATGCTCACCAAGAACGCGTTCAACGCGCTCTTGAAGACGCTGGAAGAGCCGCCGCCCCACGTGGTCTTCATCTTCGCCACCACCGAGGTCAACAAGGTCCCGCATACAATCCTGTCGCGCGTGCAACGCTTCGATTTCAAGCGCATCTCGGAACAGCACATCCGCGAGCGCCTGGAATACATTTGCGCCCGGGAAGAGATCAAAGCGGAGCGCGAGGCCTTGGAGGCGGTGGCCCGCAAGGGCGACGGATCGATGCGCGACGCCCTGAGCCTTTTCGATCAGGTCTATGCTTACGCGGGCGCGGACTTTACCCTGGAGGCGGCCCGCAAGGTATTGGGCCTGCCGAGGGAAAGCCTTTGCGACGGCCTCATCCGCGCGTTGGTCCAGCACGATCAGAAGACCTGTTTCGCATCCTTGCAGGACGCCCTGAACGAAGGCATCGAGATCCAGGACTTCCTGATCGCTTTCGGCGAATACCTGCGCAACATGCTTTTCGCCCGCCAAGGCGTGAGCCCGGTGGCCTTGGGCCTTTCCGAGGCCCGCTACGCCGAGCTCGCCGCGGTCGCCCCGGAATTGCGCGACGGCGATATCATCCGCTTCGCCAAACTGATATCCGACATCCTCGTTTCCCTCAAGTCGGCGGCGCATCCGCGGCTGGCCGCGGAGCTGGGGCTGGCGCGCATGGCTTCCTTGGATCGCGTGGTGAGCTTGTCGCAGGTGCTCGGCGCCGGGGGAACTACCGGAGGGCAGGCGCCATCGTCCGCCGCCGAATCCCAGCCCGCTCCGTTGAGGGCCGCCCCCGACCTCGCCGAGGTCAAAAAAAAAAGCCCTGAAATAGACGCCGAGAAGGGCGAGAAAGCAGCCGTGAAGATCGCGATGCCGCCTACCGCGATGGCAACGCCACCGGCCTCCGCGCAGCCGGCCTCCGCCCAGGCATT
Source organism: Fibrobacterota bacterium (assembly GCA_019509785.1). Classification (NCBI taxonomy): domain Bacteria; kingdom Pseudomonadati; phylum Fibrobacterota; species Fibrobacterota bacterium. The sequence goes on from JAEKLQ010000021.1 coordinate 22,808, forward strand.
CGCGCCTGCAGCCCAACCCCAGACCGCCGTCGCCTCCGCACGCGAAACCGCGCCGCTGCGCCCGCCTGCCTCCGACCCGACCGCATTCGAGCCGGGCCATGTGGTCGTCGCCACCTTGGCCCCCGTTCGGGACCTTAACCCTGCGGAAATCGACGAGCGCCTTGCGCCGCCTATCGAATCGGAATACGGGGACCCCGATCCCGACTATCCCGCCGATGCCGAGGATCCGGACGCCCCGCCTTCGCATATGGCGCCAACGCAGCCTACGGCCCAAGCGCCCCGCCCTCCGGAAGATCCGGTTACCGTCCCGCTGCAAGCCTCCCCCGCGGCTTTGCCCGGCCTGTGGCCCCGCCTGGTCGCCGAATTCAGCGCCGCCCGGCCCTTGGTGGGATCGAACCTGCTGCGCTCGCGCTTGGCCTGGGAGGACGGGGAAACGCCGGGGTTACGGGTGATCTTCCTGGAGCGGAGCGCCTGGTCCCTGGTCGGCGAGGATCCCGATTCCCGCAAGACCATCCAGGCTTTCCTGGCGTCCAAGTCGGAAGGCGGCCGCGAGACGCCGGTGCGCTTCTCCTTGGACCCCGATGCGGCCGCCAGCCCGGCCCCGGCCATGGCGGCTTACGTGGAGAACGATCCGATGAAAAGGGAACCGATCATCGGTTTCATCCAGGAATTGTTCGAAGGCAGACTACTTTAAGAGCCCGAAAGGATCCGTTTCATGAACATGCAGAAAATGATGAAAGAACTGCAGAAGATGCAGGGCAAGATGGCCAACGTACAGAAGGAGATGGAGAGTACCGTCTTCGAAGCCGAGGCCGGCGGCGGAATGGTGAAGATCGCCATCAACGGCAAATACGAAGTACAATCGGTCAAGCTGTCGAAGGACGCGGTCGATCCCGACGATGTGGAAGCCCTGGAGGATTTGCTTTTGGCGGCCTTCAACTCGGCCCGCGCCAAGGTAGAGGACGCCTCTTCCGAAAAGATGGGCGGCCTGACCAAGGGATTGGGAATTCCGGGCATGTAGCCAGTGCGGATGGCAACGGCGTGCCAAAAAGACACGCCTTACGCGATATGGCACGAACCCCGATTTTTTAGGTTTTAAGCGGATGCAAGCCCTTATCATTCTCCTGAAGTTCCTCGTGCCCTTGGCCTACGTCGTGACCACCATGGTTTATGCGCGCCTTTTCTTCTCTCCCGAGGAGAGCAAGTTCTCGAGCAAGGCGCATATCGGCATGGCCATTTCGCTCTTGGCCCATACCGGGCTTCTCATCGCCCTTGGCTTCTATCTCGGCCGCTGCCCGTTGGGCACGGTCGGCGAAGGCCTCTTGTTCCTGGCCTGGATGGTCGGCGTCATCCAATACCTTTCCGAGTGGCTGGCCGATACCCGCCGTCTCGGCTTCTTCACCTTGTTGCCCACCTCGCTGTGCGTTCTCATCGGCGTCTTCTTGCAGCGCCCCGAATACGTCCTGCCCGAATCCCTGCGCAGCTCCCTCTTGGTGTTCCACATCGTGGCCAGCTTGGCGAGCTATGCTTGCTTCTCCCTGGCCTCCATCCTGGCGGCGCTTTACCTGGTCCTGCACGGGAAGCTGAAGCACAAGAATTTCGACATCACCTTCCGCAAGCTGCCCCCGCTCGATAAGCTGGACAAGCTCTCCGCCAATTGGTCCTTCCTCGGGAGCGCGACCATGGTCATGAGCTCGATCATCGGCATCTGGTGGGTGCGCAAGGGCGGCGTCGCCGGGATGAGCCTGCGCGAAGCCGGCATCTACCTGGTCCTGGCGGTTTTCCTGGGCGCGGCCTTCTCGCGCCGCCTCTTCGGCTTGCGCGGCAAGCGGCACGCCATGGTGATCCTGGCCGGTTTCGGCATCCTCTTGCTGACCAACCTGGTCGGCACCCACGGATTTTCCGGCTGATGGAGAAGCGCCCCGATAGCGTTCCGGCCCACGCCTTCGTGCTGGGGGCCAACCACCTGACCGCGTCGGTGTCTCTTCGCGATCGGCTTCTCTTCTCCGAAGCCGAGTTGCCCGAATTCTGCAAGGCCCTGATGGAGGTGCCCGGCATGCGCGAAGTGGTGGTGCTTTCCACCTGCAATCGCTCCGAAATCTACGGCATCTCCTCCCAGCCGGTGCAGAGCCGTCCCCTCATCGAGAAATTGTGGGGCGCGGGCAAGGGCGTGAGCGAGGACGAGATCCGCAACCATGGTTATTTCCATTCCCAGGGCGATGCCATACGCCACCTGTTCCGGGTGATCGGATCGTTGGACAGCCTGGTGTTGGGCGAGATGCAGATTTTCGGGCAGATCAAGGAAGCCTATCGCATCGCCGTGGAGGCCCGTTGCGTGGACTTCTACCTGAACCACCTGTTCCAGGCCGGCATCCACGTGGGTAAGCGCGTGCGCAGCGAAACCGCCATCCACGAAGGGGCCGTGAGCATCAGCTACGCGGCGGTCGAGTTGGCCAAGAAAGTGCTCGGCGAACTGAAGGGGAAAACCGTGGGCGTGGTGGGCGCAGGCGAAATGGGCGAGCTCGCGGCCCAGCATCTGCATAAGGCCGGCGCGGCCAAATTCATCTTCTTCAACCGCACCCTCGCCACCGCGGAAAAGCTGGCGGCCGGCTTCGGCGGGGAACTTTGCCTGCTCGCCGATCTGGGCAAGCGCCTACCGCAATGCGATATCCTGGTCTCGGCCACCGGCGCCCCCGACATGGTTATCACCAAGGCGCATGTGCATGACGCAGCGCGCCAACGCGGCGGCCGGCCGCTCTTCCTGATCGACATCGCCGCCCCGCGCGACATCGATCCCGAAGCGGGCCAGGTCTCCAACGCCTACCTCTTCACCATCGACGATCTCAAGAACGTGGTGAACGAGAACGTGGCCCAGCGCAAGGAGGCTTCGCAACGGGCCCTGTCCATCGTGGAGGAAGAGGCCGCCAAGGTGGACGGCTGGTTCCAGGGATTGGACGTGGTGCCTACCCTGCGCGTGCTGCGGGACAAGTACCAGGGCATGGTGGACAAGGAAATCGAGAAATGGGCGGCGGGCCAGCCGGACGAGGTGCGTAAGAAGATGGAGGCCATGGGCAAGAGCTTGCTGAACAAGTTCCTGCACCATCCCAGCACTCGCCTGAAGCTGTTGGGCGAGCAGGGAGACGGTAAACGGGCGAGCTATTTCGCCGAGTTGCTCTTCGCGTTGGAAGAGGAAGGCGGCGAAGGCAAGGAAAGCGGACATGGCAAAGGCTGACGGGAAGACCGGCGAAAAAGCCGGCGGAAACAAGAAAAGCGCGGGAACGGCCGGTGCCCCGAAGGGTCCGGCGGGCAAAGGCGACTCCGCGGGCAAAGGGACCTTGATCATCGGCACGCGCGGCAGCGCTCTGGCGCTGACCCAGTCGAACATGATGGCCGAGGCCTTGCGCAAGGCCCATAAGGGCCTGGACGTGCGCCTGGAGATCATCAAGACCTTAGGCGACGCCGATCAGAAGACCAAACTGCACGCCTTCGCGGGCATGGGCGTGTTCGTGAAGGAGTTGCAGGCGGCGCTCCTGGAAAAGCGCATCGATTGCGCGGTGCATTCCCTGAAGGACGTCCCCGAGGACGAGCCCGAGGGCCTGGTGCTGGCCGCATTTCCCGAGCGCGAAGATCCCCGCGACGTTTTCATCTCGGATGGGCGCGCCTTCCGCGCCTTGCCACCCGGATCCAAGGTCGGCACCGGTTCGCCCCGGCGCGTGCTCCAGCTCAGGGCCCTGCGTCCCGATCTGGAGTACGTGGGCGTGCGGGGTAACGTGGACACGCGCATCGGCAAGGTGCGGAGCGGGGAATTGGCGGGCGTGGTATTGGCCGCCGCGGGCATGCGCCGCCTGGGCCGCGCCGCGGAAATCACCCATCCCTTCTCCTTCCAGGAACTCATCCCCGCCATCGGCCAGGCCAGCTTGGGGATCGAATGCCGCGCCAACGACGCGCGCGTGCTCAAATTATTGGAAGCCGTGGACGATCCCGAAACCCACGACGCCGTGACCTTGGAACGCGAGTTCATGAAGCGCATCGGCGGGGGCTGTAAGGTTCCTATGGCCGCCCACGTCTATCCCTACGGGGAAGCCTTGCGGATGCTGGCGGTGCTGGGCAATCCCGCCACCGGCGCCCTGGCCCGCATCGAGCAGAACCTCGAGGATGACGAAGAGGATGAAATGCTGGAGGAAGTGGCGCTGCGCATGGAGTCGGAATGCCGGGAAAAAGGCATCCCCCTGCCCCATGATGTCGCCGATCATGCTTTATTGGCGGATGGCCCTTTCGGCGCCTCCGCCTTCGAGGACGGGCCCTGATGGCCGTGGTCCTCAATACGCGGCCCGCCGATCAGAACGCCGGATTGTCGGCGCTTTTGAAGGCCGCCGGATTCGATCCCCTGGAGATCCCTCTGGTCGGCATCGAACCCGAACCCGAGGGCCTGGATCGCCTTCGCCACATGCAGCCCACCGGCTTCACCGGCATCTTCCTCTCCAGCCCCAACGGCCTGCGCCAGATGGCGGGCGGGCTCATGCCCGTCGAGTTGGAACCCTGGATGGCCAAGCCTTTCTACCTCGTAGGCCCCAAGGCCGGGGCCCTGGTCCGCGAGAACGGGGGCCGGGTCGCCTTCCATCCCCAAGAAGCCTCCCTGGAAGGCTTTCTCAAGGAATACGCGCCCTCGTCCAAGGGTAACGCGGGAGTAACGGGCCTGGTCCTGGCCCAGCGTTGGCTGCACCCCTGCTCCGTCTCCACGCGCCTCGACCCGGCGGCCTTCCGGAAAAAGGGGATCGAAGTCGAGAACCTCCCCGTCTATCGCCCGGGCGCGAATCCCGAAGCTCCCGGCCTGCTGGACCGGCATGCGGCCTCCCTCGACGCCATCGTGTTTTGCTCCGGTTCCGCCGTGGCCAACTTCTTCGCCGCCGCCCCGCCCGCCTTGGCCGCGCGCCTGGGCAAGAAGGACGGCGTACTGGCCGTATCCATCGGCCCTTCGACATCCCAAGCGCTGGGGGAAAAGGGCGTCGAGCAGGGTTGCGAGGCCGCCCATGCGGACGACCCCGGCCTGGTGGACGCCTTGAAGCAAGCCTTCGGATCCCGGGCCACCCGTATCCTTTCGCGCGCGGCCCCGCCGCCAAAGCCCCCGGAGAAGAAACCATGACCTCGTCCCATGCCGCCCGCCATGAACGCGCTAAGAACGTCATCCCCGGCGGGGTCAATTCGCCCGTGCGCGCCTTCCAATCCGTAGGCGGCGCCCCGGTCTTCATGCGCTCGGCCAAGGGGCCCTACATCACCGACGCGGACGGCCGCGAATACATCGATTACGTCTGCTCGTGGGGGCCGATGATCCTGGGCCATGCCCATCCCGCCGTCATCGAAGCGGTTATCCGCGCCGCCAAGGACGGCACCAGCTTCGGGGCCTGCACCGAAGCGGAAACCGAAATGGCGGAAGCGGTGCGCGCTTGCGTTCCCTCGTGCCAGAAGGTGCGCCTCACCTGCTCGGGCACCGAGGCCACCATGAGCGCGGTGCGTCTGGCCAGGGGCTATACCGGCCGCGAGAAGATCGTGAAGTTCCGCGGCTGCTACCATGGCCACGGCGATAGCTTCCTGATTTCCGCGGGCTCGGGCGCGCTCACCCTGGGGAATCCCTCCAGCCCGGGCGTGACCAAGGGTAGCGCTCAAGATACCCTACCGGCCGAGTACAACGACCTGGCTTCGGTGCAGGCCGTGTTCCGGGCCAATCCCGATTCCATCGCCGCCATCATAGTGGAGCCGGTGGCGGGTAACATGGGTGTCTTGCTTCCCGAACCTGGCTTTCTGCAAGGACTGCGGGCCTTATGCGACGGCAAAAAGACCTTGCTCATCTTCGACGAGGTCATCACCGGTTTCCGTTTGGGGCTTGCGGGGGCCCAAGGTTACTACGGCGTTACCCCGGACCTGACGACCCTGGGCAAGATCCTGGGCGGAGGACTTCCTCTCGCGGCTTATGGCGGAAGGGCGGACATCATGGATATGATGAGCCCCGTGGGGCCGGTCTATCAGGCGGGGACCCTGGCCGGCAATCCCGTCGCGACCGCCGCCGGCCTGGCCAACCTGGCCGAACTGCGGAAGCCCGGGTTTTACGAGGCCTTGAACCGCAAAGCCGAAGGCTGGGAGAAGGATTTGCGCTCGGCCCTTTCCGGGCTGGAGGCCCCCTGGTGCCTGAACCGGGTGTGTTCCATGCTCACGGTGTTCTTCACCGGCGGCCCGGTGCGGGACTATGATTCGGCGATCAAGGCGGATGCCAAGCTTTATGGCCGCTTCTTCCACGCCATGCTGGACCAGGGCTTTTACCTGGCGCCTTCCCAATTCGAAGCGGCCTTCTTGTCGGCGGCCCATGACGGCGCCGTGCTGGCGAAAACGGCGGAAGCCGTCAGGAAAGCGGTCGCCGCGCTCGCTTGATTCGCCTCGCTTGATTCCCGGGATGCGCTACCCATCCATGCGCCGAACCTGGCTGCTACTGAAGTCCGATCAGATCGATCTTCATCGATACCCCGATGGTATTGTCTCCTGATGATCCGGGATAAATCCGGTAAAAGAAATTGACGGCCATGCCCCTATCCATTTGGCGCAAGGGAATGGGGATGCACAAATCGGGGGCCAAGAACTCCCCGAAGCCCTTATCGGAGAAGGACAAGCCCGCCTCGAAAAGGAAAAGCGCCGCCCCGAATTCCATCCCAGCCTCGATCCGATGATGCTGGAATTCATACCTGGCCAGGCCGCCGAGCAGCAGAATGCCATCGGGTTCGAGGCCGTTCTTTCCGGCCGATAATTCCAGACCCGGCCCGGCCTTGGTCAGGGTCATGCCCGGATTGACGAAATAGAATGTCCCCATTCCGCTCATCGGGTCGGATCTGGAATCGGAAAGAGAAGCCAAGATCAGCAAGATAAGCGAGCCTAGGCTTCGCGTAGAAAGCCATTTCGGGCAGGCGCCGACTATCCTTCGTTCGCCGACCTCGAGATTCATCATGAAATCGCCCTGCATTTCCTGGTTCGCGAAGTTCTGCAAAAAAGCGGCAACCGCAATCCTTTGCTTAGAATCCAAATGCTTAGCATTTACCGGGATTCATTCCAAGTAGGGCCATCAATCCGACATCGGCGCCCCGTAAAAATCGATATTAGATCGGAGCCGCTCTCCAAGGGCGGCCCGTCCGCATTCTTCTTTTCCGGGCGGTTTTCCAAGCAAGGAGACGAACCATGAGCGTGTTGCAACCAGGCCAGACGGCGCCCGAATTCGCATTGCCGGCCGCCTACGATCATAAGGTCTCGCTCTCGGAATTCCGCGGCGGGAACCTCATCCTCATCTTCTACCCCGCCGATTGGAGCCCCGTCTGCTCCGACGAGCTGTCGGTCTTCAACGAAATCCTCCCGATGCTTAAGGAATTTAACGCCCAGATCCTGGGCATATCCGTGGATGGACCCTGGTGCCACCAAGCTTTCCGCCAGGCCCGCAACATCAAATTCCCGCTACTCTCCGACTTCGAGCCGAAGGGCGAGGTCGCGCGCAAGTACGGATCCTATCGCGAGGGCGAAGGCACCAGCGAAAGGTCCCTCTACGTAATCGATGGCGAAGGCATCATCCGTTGGAGCTATCTCTCGCCCCTGGGCGTGAACCCCGGCGCCGACGGCGTCCTCGATGCCCTTGAGTCCCTATCCCATGCGGAGGTTTCCCGATGAGCCCCACAACCCGGCTGCGCCTTCCCGTCAACGAGAAGGATCATAAGGAGGGGCCGTCGAACGCGCCCATCGTGATCGTCGAATACGGGGATTTCCAATGCCCCCATTGCGGCCGCGCCTATCCCGTCATGAAGCGTTTGAAAAAAACCTTGGGCGATAACCTGCTCTTCGTCTACCGCCACTTCCCCATGGCCGAAGCCCACCCGGACGCGCCGAATGCCGCGCGCGCCGCGGAAGCCGCCGGGAGGCAGGGCCGGTTCTGGGAAATGCATTCCTTGTTATTCGAAAACCAAAACGCATTGGACTCCGATAGCCTGGTCGGCTACGCGGAATCGCTGGATCTGGATATGGAACGCTGGCTCCTCGACATGGACAGCGACGAGATCGAAGCCAAGGTCGAAGAGGACTTCAAGAGCGGCGTGCGGAGCGGCGCGAACGGAACACCGACTTTTTTCGTGAACGGTTCCAGATACGACGGGGATTGGGCGTACGAGCCGTTTTTGGAGGCGATTTCCTCCGGCGTCACCGAGGCGTAGATTTGCCCGCCGCCGCGGCATAGGCGGCGTAACCGGCGGAATCCATCGAGGGCAGCTTCTTCAAGAAGGCTACAATAGACCACAATTCATGTTCATCGTGGGTCGATCCGAAGGCGGGCATGCCGCTCATCTTGATCCCGAATTTCGTAATCCAATAAAGTTCGCCCGGGCTCCATTCCTCCGCGGGATGCTTCAGCTTGGGCGCCTTCGGATATAGGCCTTTGGCGTATTCGGAGGCCGGCACTCCCGGGGCGCCGTGGCAATCGACGCACATCTCCTGATAATGGCTGAACCCGAGATTAACCATGGCGGTATCCTCGAGGTTGGGAGCCGCGATGCCCTTGGCGTGGCGCTTTACCGAGTTATCCATGGTCATGGAAATCAGCCTTTTGACTATCGGCCAATGGGGTGTCGCTGCGGATATGTCATAGGTTCCGGAATAGATGAAGGCGAGTCCCCCAACGACCAGCAAGAGAACAAGGGTCAACAGCTTTTTCAAAACGCCTCCCGGTAAAACGGACGAGTACAACCGCCAACTTAGAAAAAGTGTTTTTTCCGATCGGTCCGCTCTGGCAAAAAAATAGCCTAGCCTTTTCAGGCTAGGCCATCAGAAATACGAGGCTCCGCCTGCTACTACGGAGTCGTAGGTTGAGGTTGAGACTGCGCTTTTTCCACCGGTATAGTCGTGGCGGAAACGGGGGACGTCGTGATAGGGTCGGTAGTTATCGGAGGGCCGATTATGATGCAGCACAGCTTGCAGCAGGGATAAGCGGCGGTGTAATTAACGTCGGCTGTGACGGGATCCGTGGTGGTCCCGCGGTTGACGTTGAATAAGACCCCATCCTTATTCCATTGCGTGAATTTAGTACCGGAAGCATTCGTGCTATCGGTTGTGATATTCCACTTGGTGCCGAAGCTGGCAGGGGTGACGACCGAATCCGGTCCAGACCCGACGAGGCAGAAATGGAGGATACAAAGCCGCGGATCGGTGCAGGTGGTAACTTGGTTCACGCAGAGATCGTGCCCGTAAATCTTCAAGGTAAAAGATCGCACGTCAAAGGCCGCCGCAACCGTGTGGTTCGCGGCGATCCCCGACAGCGAGTATGTCGAGGTGTTCATCCGGTCGCCGGTGAGGCTCGCCACCACATCGGTTCCGTTGTCCGTGAAGGCCGAAACCCACACGCCTGTCGAAGGTGAGCCGGAGACCATGGTGATGGCCTGGGTGCTCCCCGAATCCACTTCCGTCGTCCCGACGGGCGAGATGGTCCCGGTTCCGGTAACGCTGGTCGTAAGCGTATAGGTCTTCAAAAACGTCGCCACCAGGGTATGGCTCTTCGTCACGTTGGTCAGCTTATAGGTCTTCGGCCCGAACTTCGTCGCCGTGCCGAGGGACGCCAAAGCCGCTCCGCTATCCGTAACCGACAAGATCCGGTATCCTACCAGCGGTGTCAACGTGATCGAAGTATCCTTCCCATGCTGGATTTGGATGCTGGCATGGTCGAATGCGCCGCCCACGAAGCCCGAAATGGTTCCGGTAATGGTATAGACGTTGATGGCGAAGGAACCCGTGGCCCGCACCGTCGCGGCCTTTACCGTCAGCTTGGCCGGATTGGCCGTCGAATCCGAAGACCCGGTCCCGAAAGTTCCGGACCCCTCGGTCAACGCCCACTTGGCGAAATGGAAGCCCGTCGAATCGGGCGCCTTCAGATTGACCACGGCGCCCAGCGGGGCTTCCAGCGAATCGACGACGATGGTCACGGCTCCGATGGCGCGGGAGACGATGACCTTGGCGCGGCGGACCACTTTCACCGTATAGGTCGACTTGGCTTTGCCGTCTTGGGCGGTCACGACGATCTTGAAAAGGTTATCGCCCACGTCCAGGGCCAAGGGGCTGCTGACGGTGCCCGAGGTCAAGGCCGTATCGTTCACCGTCAGCTTGGCGGCGGGATGGGATGCGGTGGGCTTCACGGTGACCGAAGCGACCTTGAAGGCCACGGTGTCGGCGTAGTCGAAGATATCGCTCTTGAAGGACGGCTTGAGGACGAAGCCGGCAGGGTCGAGTTTAGCGAGGCTGGCATCCGTGCTGGGGGCGCGGGTGACGGCGATGCTGTACGACTTCTGGGTGCCGTCCTGCGCGGTTACCACGATTTCGAAGGCTTTCAAAGTGGTACCCACGGCCAAGGCGACCGAATCGGAGGACTTGCCCGAGGCGACCGGTTTGCCGTTGATGAGAAGGGAAGCCGCGGGGTCGGTCGTGGTCGCGACGACTCCCACCAGGCTATCGGTATAGGCTACGGCCATGGAGTAGGCCACGGTCACCGGCTTGAAGGACGGCGTCAAGGTACCGGCCGAGGGGATGAGGCTCGAGAGATCGTTGTTGGATTTGGACGGCGGGAGCAGGGTCACCACCATGGTGTCTTCCGCGCTGTTGCCGTCGTCATCGGTGACGCGGCCTATCACGACGACCTTACCCGTATCGCCCGGCACCACCATGCTGGTATCCTGCTTGCCGAGGTTCAGGAAAGACGCGGAGCCGACCTTGATTTCGCGCTTGGCGATCGCGCCGAACTTGTCCGATCCCTTCACCGAGAAATTCACCGGGGAGCCGGCGATGACCGAAATGTCCGGGCCCATATCCGCGGTCGGCGGATCGAGTACGACGGTGATGAGGACCGAGTCGGTGCCGGTCTTGCCGGCGTCATCGGTGGCGTAGAGGGTGGCCACGTATTTGCCGGGCGCGGAGTACTTATGCCCGCCCTTGATGGAAGCGGTGGAATCGTTGGCCTTGATGCTATCGTCGAGCTTTCCGTCGCCATCGTAGTCCCATCCGACCAGGGCCACCTTGCCTTCGGCATCGCGGACCTTGGCTTCCAGGGCCACGAAGTCGTTGATGGAAACGAGGGTATCCTTGCTCTTGCTTACGGTTTCGGGCGGCTGATTGCCGATGTCGACCGTGACGGTCGCGACGGCTTCGTTGCCTTCGCTATCGCGCACCAGGAAATGGACTTGGTGGGAACCTTCCTTGGTGAAGGTGGTGGTTTGGGTGGGGAGGTCCGCTACGTTGCCCAGGAACGGGCCGGGCAGGCTATCGTCCCAGGTGCTGTCCCCGTCGAGGTCCCATTTGAACATCACGATGGAACCGAACTCCTGGGTGGCCTTGGGCGAGAAGTCGATGGGGGAATTGACGGCGGCGCCGGACTTGTTGGAGACGGTGAGAACGGGTACGTCGCGTTTGACGCGGATACGCGCGAGCGCGGAAGCATCGCCGAACTTGGCCATGACCGTGGCGACGCCTTCCTTGAGGCCGTGAACGCGGCCTTGGTCGTCCACCTTCACGACCGCCTCGTCGGAGGAAGACCAGGCGATTTCCCCGTCCTTGGCGTCCGGCGCGGTGGAAGCCTTGAGAACGCTGTCGGGCCCGCCCAGGTACAGACTGAGGGAATCGGGTTGCAAGGAGATGCTGCGGCCGCCTGTCGATCCGATCTGGACAACGATTACGGCCGTTTTGGTGGAGTCGTGCTTGGCCCGGGCCCTGACATGGGCCGTGCCGTTCTTGAGGGGGATGACCAGGGCTTCCGAGGAGTTGGGGCCGTTGGGCAAATCCAGGGTGGCGACGGAAGGATCATCGACGGACCAGATGAAGGATTGCTCGGCGAATTTGGGGAGGATGGCGGCGGTGACCTTGACGGCGGGATCGCCTGCTTGGAGGCTCAAGGATTCGGGGGAGAGTGAGAGCGAGTTGGGAACGGCTCCGGGTTCGGAGAGGGTGTCCACCACGACTTTGCCGCCTTGGTCGTCGAAGGTGCGGTTTTGATCCGCGCAAAGCGAACCATCTTTGAACCAACCCCGCACGTGGACCTGGGCGCGGCCGCCCTTGTACTTCGAGGCGTCGAGGCCGTTCAATTCATCCAGCGACTTGAGGGGCCCTTCGAAAAGGGTATCCAGGACCTTGCCCGAGGTATCCAACAGTTCCACTTGCAGGGTATCGCAATGGGTCCATGCCGAATCGGGCGTCAAATTGAATTTGGTTTCGCCGTCGGCTTGGTTCAATTGGCAGGACCAGAAAATGAGGAGGCCGGCGATGGAAGCGAGGGCGGCCAGGGCGAAGGCGCGGAAGCGGAGGGCGGATTTATGGCTGTTCATGACGTCCTACTTGGCGGCCTGGGTTTGGTTCGGAATGGTGATGGTATGCGTCGCAGGGGTATTGTCCGAGGTCGAAATGAGATAGACCACGGTTCCGGCCGTAATCAGGCCAACGCCTCCCGCCACCCACATGCCTTTGCTCTTCCAGAAGGATTCCTTTTCCTGGTGCGTCGCATCCTGGTATTCCTTGGACGGGCCGGCAGGCTGGGAAGCGGCGGCCTGTTCGGTATGGGCGGCGGAGCCGGTAGCGGGCTTTTCGGGCGAGGAGATCTGGGTGCTGTCGACGCCGAAGCCCTTCTGGCGGGCCACGAACTCCTTGCGCACCTTTTCGAAGATGCGATCGATTTCATCGCTGACGAACATATCGACCAGCTCGGCGGACGGCATCATTTCCAGCAGGCGGTACATGTAGTACTTCCCCTTCTCGCGCGTTTGCGGATTGGCCGAATAGACCACGGCCAAATGCTTGGCGATGAAGATGCTGTCGCCGCGCGAATATGTCTTATTGGATTTGGTGAAGGTCTCGATCAGCTTGGTGACCTTTTCGAAATCCCCTTCGTTGTAGGCGTTGTGGATGGCCTTCTGATCGAGCACCGTTCCCGTAGAAGCCTGGGCGGGAGCAGGTTGGGCGGCGGACGCGGCGGCCGGCTGGGGCGTGGGCGAAGATTGGCCCGCGAAAACCGAGGCGACGAGGAAAAAGATCAAGGTAGACCGGATCAGGACGGTGAGGACGCTATGCATACGATATTCCCAGGAAGGAAGGATGATGCCGAAGGCTCGCAAAATCTAGTTATTCAGGAACTCCGGCCCATTAGATCCCGCCGGCCGTAACGAGCCCCTAAATCCTCCACCCTTGTCTTCCGGGCACGGGTTTCCCCGGAAGATCGCCTGAAACCATTCCCACGCGGCTTGCCGGCCGCTCCTGGGGTATGGAAGATGATCGGCTTTAAGGGGTAACCGAGGAATCGGGAAGATTTCCGGAACCGGAATTTCCGGCAGGGGTCACGTGCACCACCAAGGTGTCGTAGGCCATCAGGTTATCCGAATCGATCACCCGCAGGATGCAGGTGAGATCGCCGGAGGACTTCGGGACCGGGAGGGTGGTCTCGGTTTGCGGCACGTTCGCGAACGGCGCTCCGTCAAAGCTCCAGGCGCGGTAGACGATGGGCCCGAACCCATCCTCGCCGCGCGCATGCAATAGGATTACCCCGCCTACGGGGACCGTAGTGTCCTTACCGGCGTCGGCCCAGGGAGGATCGAGCTCCACATTTACCTTCACTTTGGCTTCCGCGAGCCCTTTCTTCAGATCCCAGACGCGCAGGGTGCATACGCGTTGGCCGGAGTCGGCATAGCGGACGCCGAAACGGATGCGGGCCTGGGAGCCGAGGATGACGGCCGAGTCCTTGGGGCCGTCGCCGCATTGCCAAGCATAAGAGGCGAGGTCCCCGTCGGCATCATAGACTTCCGTCGTGAGAGGCACGCTGTCGCGGATGGAGACCGCGGTGTCGGAAGGGAACGAGGATAGGAAGGGCGGATGGGACGCCCCGGCCGCGGTTCCCGGATCCGGAACGGCCTTGGCCGAATCGTCGAATCGTTCGATGCGCAAGTCGAGAAGCCGCTGGGTGCTGCCTTCGTAAAGGCGGGTCTCGCGGTAAGCCAGGCGGGAGCCATGGTAGCCCTCGATCAGGATGCGCGCGGTTTCGCCGGAGTAGCTGCGCGCGGGCAGGCGCTCCAGGCGCTTGAGGTCCGGCAGGGTATCGTCATAAAGGGTCGCGACGCGTCGGCCGGTGGTATCGTCCAGATTGATGGCGATGCGGGAATAATCGAGGAGATTCGGTCCGGCCTCGAGGCGGAAATAAGTCTCGGGCTCGGTCGAGTTCAGGCAAGCCGATACGCAAAGCGATGCCGCCGCCGCCAGCAAGCGCAGGAATCCATTAAGAGACCCCATGCCGTTAGGGGCTCTTAGACAAGCTCGCGGGAACCGCATAGGTCTTTCCCGGCCCGCCGCTTTCGGAGCCGGCGTGCCAAAGGGTGAAGGCGATGGCCGCGATCGCGGCTCCGCCGCCGATCCAAACTCCCGGCTTTTTCCAGACGGGATTGGACGTGTCGGACTCGGAGACGTTCTCGACCCCGGCTACCGAAGGCGCCGCCAGGTCGACCGTGGGCCGGGACGGCGAAGAGTCGAAGGCGGAATCGACCGCCGGCGCTCGGGCGGGTTCGGAACCGGAAGCGCGCGGGGAATGATCGGCAAGGGGCGCATCCCAAGGCCTGTATGGCTTGGCGGGAACCGCTTGGGGGCGGACGGCCGAGCGAACCTTGGGCGCGCCGGCCCGGCCCCTAGGCCGGACGGCGACCCTGGCCGGCAAGGTCCAGTCGTCGGAATAAGCGGGTTCGGAAGATTCACTCGGGGGCGCGGCCGGAATCGCACCTGCGGTTGAAGAATGGGAGGCGGGCGACATCGCGGCGATTGACGCTGCGGCCGTAGCCGGCGCGGCGGACAGCGGAGCCGATGACTTGCGCGGCGCCACGGGTACGGTCCGGGCAATGGCCGCGGAAGCGGGGGCCGGGGTTTTGCCTTGGCTGTCCGAAGCGCGCAGATCATGCTCCTTGCGGACTTTCTCGAACACCGCATCCACCTCATCGCCGACGTACATATCCAGCAAATCGGCGCGCGGGGAAAGATCGAGCAGGCGGAACATATGGTAGCGGCCCAGTTCGCGCGTGGCCGGCGCCGCCGCCAGCACAACGGCGAGATGTTTCTCCGCGAAAATGCTGTCGTCCTTGACGCAGGCGCATTGGCCCTTTCCGTACGGCTCCAGTTCGCGCAAGATCCGCTCGAATTCCCCGTCGTGGTACAAGGCGTGGATGCGGGCGCGATCGAGGGAACGGCGCGGCGCGGCCCAAGCCATGCTCGCGCAGAGGAGGGCGGCGGAAAGGATGAGGATGCGGGCCGGCAGGGCCATGGATTCCCTTCGGAATTCTTTCGCGGGCGGAAGGCCGCCATCGCGATCCGATCATAGGGACGGGAAGGGGCGGAGGGCAAGCCCCGCGACCGGGCCCGGGGCCGAGGTAACCTGTAAGTTAACGCGGAAGCTGGCGCGGGACTTGAAGCTAGAGCGGAAGGCGAAGTCCGGCTTCAACTCCCGCTGCTAAGATGCTAGCTCCGCTTCGGAGCGCCCGCTCCTAGGCGGAGCGGGCAAGCCGTCAGAGCGAGTATTTGATCTTGAAAAGCCCCGAACCGATGCCGGCGGGCACGGAGATGAATTGGCTGTAGGCGTCCTGCCTTTGCGAGGCCTGGGCTGACCAGATCGTCTTGCCCTGGAGGTCGTACAAGGTGAAGCCGCGGTATCCGAGGGGAACTTCGATCTGCCGCTCGGAATCCCAGCCCAGGTGGATCAGCCCGCTCTTGCCCGACTGGAAAGGCGAAGCCATATCCTTATGGATCGAGACCGCCGGGGCGCAGGGGGCGCCCGTGTAGTCGAGCCGGAAGATCTTCGGCGGGGTGGAAGAGAAAGGCACCGGCATCGATCCGTTGGAGGTGAAATTGTAGAGGTTGTAATAGTCCAAGACGTACATCACCCCGTCGGGCCCGATATAGATTTCCAACGGGTGGATGAAGCCGCCGTTGGCGCCGGTATAGAACCGGGTCCGGTTCAGCACCTTGGTGTTATCCGCGTTCAGGGTATGCGCGTAAATGGTGCCGGCGTTCTTCCAATCGGTCACGAACCACACGCCGTCGAATTGGCCCGGCAGCTTCTTCGTCGAAGTCTGGGCCGGGTTGTAGCGGTAGATGGGCCCGGTGATGGCGGCGGCCTGGGTGTAGCCGTAGATCGCCCCTTGCGCGGGCGGCAGCTTCTGGACGCCGGTATTGTGGATGCCCGTATTCATGGGGGCGGCGGGGTCCTTGACGGGCGCGGCCTTGTACTGGTAATGCGGATTGCCTTCGGCGCCGGCGAAGTAAGGCCACCCCATGAAGCCCGGATGGGTCACGAGATTGAGCTCTTCCGTTTGCCAGCCCATGTCCGGGCCCACATCGCCCCAGGTCAAGAGGCCCTTGGCGTCGTCGACGGAAATGGTGTAGGGATTGCGATGGCCCATGGTGTAGATCTCCGGCCGGATCTTGGCGAGTTCGGCGGGAGAATACATGGATGCGTAGTAATCCTTGAGGTTCCCGGGGGGAACGGTGTAACCCCCGTCGGCGGTGGGATGGATGCGCAGGATCTTGCCGCGCAAATCGTTCGAGTTGGCCGAATGCCCTTCGTCATCGGCATCGGGATAGCGGGTGTCGATGTAAGCATTCGAATCCGCATCCCCGGAAGCGGGATTCAGGGTGTTATTGCCGACGGAGATCCACAGATCCCCCTTGCCGTCGATGCGGATGTCCCCGCCGGTATGGCAGCAGTAGTTCTTCTGGGTGGGCCAGGACAGGATCACCTTCTCGGAACCCATGTCCAATTGGTTCCCCGTAACCGTGAAGCGCGAGAGATGGGAGGAGTCCACCGCCGCCATCTGGTAATCGACGTAGAGCCAGTGGTTGGTCTCGAAGTTGGGATCGATGGTGAAGCCGACCAATCCGAATTCGTTATTGACGTTGTTCATGCTCATATGCAGCGGGGAAGTGGTCGGAAAGGAATTGATCTTCCCGAGCTTGGTCACCGTCGCGCCGTCCGCGCTCAGCATCTTGATGGAGCCGCCCCGTTCCGAGAAGTAAATCGATCCGTCCTTGGCCACCGCGAAGCGGGTGACTTCGTCCAGATTCGGGTCTTTAGTCTTGTCCAGCACCGAGACCTTATTGAAATTGGCCTCCGTCACATCCGTGCAGTTGGGCGCGCTGAACTTATCCTGGCCCCGCGCGGTCCCGAATCCTACCCCTGCCGACACCAACGCCGCCAGAGCCCATTTGCCATTCCTGCCCATCGCAATACCTCTCAATCCTGAAAAAGGAATCTCCCGGTTCTTAGTTACCTTATCTGGCCGAAGCGTTTTGTACAAACCCGGAAAGCCCGCACGGGCGGCCCGGGGCACTACCCGGAGGACCCATGCCCGCCCCATTCCGCTTTCCCGCATTCGCTCCCGCTTTCGCCGCCTGGGCCGCCTGCGCGGCCCTTCCGGCATCGGCTTTCCGCGTCGCCAAGCCCGATTTCGCCCGCTTCGCGGGATCCCTCGACTGCCAATGGGACGGGGAATCCTGCCCAGGAGCGGCCAACGGCTTTATCGTCAAGGGACTGGCGGGAAGCGGCATTCCCGATCCGACCGCGGCCGAACTGGCCGCCGGGGGTAAGGTAGTGGTGGGATTCCTGGAAGGCAAGCCATTCTCTTGGCCGCGCTACTCCGTGGATTTCCCTTCCGCCAAATACCGTTGGGTGGTACTCAACGAACTTTCTTCGGGCGATCAGAACGACGTCTTCCTCACCATGTGGAAGTCCGTCGGCGACAGCCTGGAATTCGTAAAAGCGAATCCGCGGGCTTATCCCCTCGATCTGGGTGAAACCTACGTCTACGCCAAGGCCCCGCTGCCCGACAATTCCCTGCTCGTCATCCTCAAAGGGGAAGGTTCGGACGCGGGCGTGACCCTGCAGGATTTCCGTTTCCTGCGCCTGCAAGCGCCGGATAAGGTCACCGAAGTGGCGCGCCGGACGAATAAAAGCGAAATCCCCGTGCAGAAGATCCTGGAGCGAATCAACAATGACGAACCGGTGGAAGCGGTAATCGACTCTTCTTTGACCTGCGAAATCGTGAAGGGCAAGAAGGCCCCGTCCGGCGGCCCCTTGATCCGTTTCCTGAAAACCCGCACCAGCGTCCTGTATACCAAGTCGGGTCCGCAGGAATCCCCGCTGGGAAAGGAAGAAACGACCCTCGACATCTGGAAACTCGCCAAGACAGGCCAAACCGTTCGTTGACCGCGCTCTAACCGCTGCCCTATAATGGGTCCGGGTATCCGGAGGCCCTACATGGAGTTGCGCGTCGAAAAAGGCGGCCTGGAAGCGCGGCTCCGTCTGGCACCGGTGAAAACCGAAACCGGAGGGTACGTCCTCCCCTCCCTGGCCGAAATCGAAGTTTTCCTCAAAGAGAAAGGGGTCAAGGCCCCGATGGATGCGGCCGCGGTCGAGGCTTGTTTCGAGCGCCTGGCCCATGGCCTTAACGCCGAGCCCATCGCCGCGCGAGGCAAACCTCCGGTCCCGGGCAAGGACGGGACCCTGGAATTCCTGATCGATCTCGAAACCGCCTTCGTCCCGCCCTCGGCGGACGCGGGCGCCGTCGATCTGCGCGCGTCCCTCATCCATACGGTGAGCCCGGGCCAGCCCTTGGCGGTATTGCATCCGCCCACCGCCGGCCTTCCCGGCCTGGACGTATTCGGCAACCTGGTGGGCTCCATCCCCGGCAAGGCGCTCCAGCCGCGCCTGGGCGCGAATACCATGCGCTCGGAGCACGATGCCAACTTGATCGTAGCGAAGACCTTAGGCCATGCCCGTCTCCAGGGCGGCGTCATGGAGGTGGAGGAATTCTACCAGGTTCCCGGCGACGTGGATTACGCCTCGGGCAACATCGCCTTTCCCAAATCGGTGCAAGTGCGCGGGGACGTGAAGGCGGGCTTCGCGGTGGAAGCGGGCGGCGACGTGGAGATCGAGGGCTTGGTGGAAGACTGTTCGGTGAAAGCCAAGGGCAAGCTGCTGGTGAAGGGCGGATTCACGGGGCAAGGGAAGGGCATGGTGCAGGCGGGCGGGGAAATCAGCCTGGGCTACGTGCGCAACCAGGCGGTGCGCGGCGAGGAATCCATCCGGGTGGCAAAGGAGGCGGTGAACAGCCGCATGCAATCGCGCCAGTCCGTATTGGTGAACGGCCTCTTGGCGGGAGGCAAGGTGCAGGCGCGCCATGCCATCGAATGCCAGGTGGCCGGGACCGAGACCGGTACGCCCACGCATTTGGAAGCGGGCTTCGATTACATCACCGCCGAGGAGATGGCGGACATCCGCGCGCAGATGGAAAAGATGGGCAAGTACGCCCGCAAGCTCGAAGAATCGCTACGGCACATCCACGATATGGAGCGGATGAACCGCGGGCTCGATCCCTGGGCCATCGATATGGTTTTCCAGATGGAAACGATGCGGGGCAAGGTGGACACCAAGATCAAGTCGCTGCGGGATCGATACAGCGTGCTGGATCGGTTGAGCGGAACCTCCGAATCGGCGACCATCACGGTGCATCGGAAGACCTATCCCGGCGTGGTGATGAAAATCGGCCGCGATATATTGCTCGTGGACGAGGTCCTTAACGGCCCGAAAACCTTCTTCGCCAAAGACGGCGCCATCCTGATCCGCTGAGGGCCCATGGAAAGACCTCCGATCCTTTGGGACAACCGGCGCGACCGGGAAGTCCGGCAAACCATGTCCGAGTTGAAAGCGCTCGAGGAGAAGGGCTATTTCGACGGCCTGGGCCTGACCGCCTCCGATGCGGAGGACCCGAAGGCGCGGGAGGCGGTGGAGACCCTCTTGCTCCGGAGCGCCCCCTTCCTGAGGCGGGTTTCGTCTTTCAAGCCCTTGGACAATCCCGTGGGGCCGGCCCTGGCCCAGTTCATGACCCAGCTGCGGCCGCGCGAGAGGACGGAGATCTACAAGAACGAGACCCATAAGCGTTTCCAGGACGCCGTGGGGCAGGTGCGCATCCTGTACGGGAAGATCCTGCGGGGCGAGATCGCCAGCAACGCCATCGTGCGTTCCATCGTGGGATCTTTCATGGATACCTTCATGAAGGACCGCAATCTGCTCCTCAACCTGGCGAGCGCGCCGCACGCGGGCCACGATTACCTCTTCGACCATAGCCTGAAGCAATGCCTGCTCTCGTTATCGCTGGCCTCGGCGGCGGGTTATTCCCGCAGCCAGTCCATCGAGATCGCGCAAGGGGCCCTCTTGGCCGACGTGGGCATGATGCTGGTGCCCGAGCGCATCCGCCTCAAGCGAGGCAAGCTGAGCGAGGGGGAGATCTTCGAGGTGCGTAAGCATCCCATGCTGGGCATGACCCTTCTGGAGCACGTGCACGGCTTGTCCGAAGCGGCCTTGCTGATCCCCTACCAGCACCATGAGCGGATGGGCGGGGGCGGATATCCCGATAAGCGCGCGGGCGCCGCCGTGAGCCGCTTCTCGCGCATCGTCAGCATCGCGGACGTTTTCACCGCCCTCATCAGCCCCCGCACCTACCGCGACTCCATGCTGCCCTACCAGGCCATGGTTTCCTTGCTCACCCTGGGAGGCGCCGGGCAGCTCGACGGCGATCATATCAAGCAGTTCCTGAAAACCATGTCCATGTTCCCCTTGGGCTCGCTGGTGCGCCTGTCCAGCGGGCGCGTGGCCAAGGTGGTGGCCCCCAATCCCATGGAATTCACCAAGCCCATGGTGTCGCTTCTGACCGACGAGTCGGGCGCGTCCTTGCCCAGGGCCGCCATCGCGCAAATCGATCTGGCCGACTCCCTGGAGAAGATCGTGGAAGCCCTGCCGGGCGCATCCATCCCCCAGCAGATCCTGGACGGATTTTGATTCCGTAATCGGCGGAAGCCGCGCCCTGCAAAAAGGCCGGGGGATGGCATATCTTTTATCGCCATGCCTTCCTTTCGAATACATCCCGCGCTGGTTGCCGCGGTCCTGCTCCTGGGTGGCTGCCTGATCAAGGATAGGCCGGCCAAAGCGAGCGCGGCCGGCTTGGTGCCTCCCTGGGACCCGGCCAAGTTCGCCCCCAAGCAGTTGGAAGGCCCGGCCTACCTGGATTCGGCCCGCACCTTCGCAGTCTTCGATTCCATCGCGCGCATCGACAGCCTGGCGGGCGATCCCAAGGGATGGACGGCCGAGAAAGGTTCCACGGATACCCTGCGCTTGGAGGCGATGTTCGATACCGGTTTCGTTTTCCCGCAAACCCCGGACGCCGTGATGCCGTATGCATATGACGATTCCTATCGGGATGATACGCTTTGGCGGAGCGCCTACGGGAACGGGCTCTTCACCCAAGATCATCCCTGCGCGCTCAACTACGTGCTGGCGGGACAGTTCCTGCATCCCGCCAAATGGCTCAAGCGGGGCCTGCGGCAAGAGGAAATCCTCTCGACGCTGGGGAAGCCGGCGTATCGCCAGGTCGGCGTACTCCGCTATTTGTCGAAACACCCCGGCCAGCGGCCCGAGGGGAGCGGCGAAGAATCGTCGAGCACGACCGCGGATTCTTCGGCCTATGATGTGTACGAGGGCGTGAACTTCTATTTCGAGAACGACAGCTTGTTCGCGGCGGTGTTGCAGAGGTCGCAGCCTTGCCATTGAGGTGGGTCTGGGCGGGTGAGGGTCCGTGGCTCGGCGCGGGCTCGGATGCTCGCTGGTCGTGGGTTCGGTCGATGCCCGTTTCGGGAATGCGGCGCCCGCGAAAGCTTCCCTGGTTCTTTTACGACGGCCGCCATCGAAGGGCGATTTCGGACCGGCCTGATCCCGTCGCGGGCTTTCTAAAGCCTTCGCCTATTGCATTCCCGAAACGTGCGCGCTCGCAGCTCGCCCGCGCCGAGCCCCGGCCCCTCCCCCGCCCGTCCATAGCCTCCTTGGCAAGGGTTGCGACATCTTTCGCCTCGGGGGAAAGATGGGGGCATTTCCGTAATACGGCGCAGTAGGCAAGTTCTGGCGGACGCTGATTCCAGGTTTTAGTTTCAGATCTCCTTTGCCAAGGAGGTTCTATGGCCGCGAAAGTAAAACCTGTTCCGGAAGGCTTACATACGGTGACCCCATACCTTTGCGTGCATGGGGCGGTGGAGGCGATGCGTTTTTATGAGAAGGCTTTCGGAGCCAAAGAGAAAGTCCGGTTCCAGACGCCTGATGGGAAGATACGGCATGCCGAAATCGAAATCGGCGATTCTCGCGTGCTGATTTCGGATGAGTTTCCCGAGATGCCCAATGCATTGATTGCGAGTCCGACGTCCCTGAATGGCTCCTCCGTCTGCCTGCAGATCTACGTCCCGGACGTGGATGCGCTTTTCGAGCGAGCGGTGGCGGCGGGCGCGGAGGTGCGCCGCCCGTTAGAGGATATGTTCTTCGGCGATCGGAGCGGGGCGGTCGAGGATCCTTTCGGCCATATCTGGAGCCTCTCCACCCATATCGAGGAAGTGAGTCCCGAGGAAGCCGTGAAGCGCATGTCCGGGAGGGCGAAGGCGGTCTGAGATCGCCAGAGGCGGACGTTCGGGCGGCTTCGCGCTTAAGCGGCTTCGAACAGGACGTACCCGTAGGTCCGGTTGGCGAGGCGGCGGAAGAGGGCGGGCGCGACCGCCTTGAACCAGGACCAGGGAAATCCGATCGGCAAAGTGCGTCCGATGCTCTCGCCGATATCCAGGATGTGGAAGTCTTCGGCGGGTCGCCAGCCTAAGGGGCCGAAAAAGGCTTTGGGATCCTCGACGTTGAATTTGAAAGGCGCATTTTGGAGGCGTTGGGCGATGGCCTTACGTTCGCGATGATTTCGGAATTTTCCCTGTCGGTAATCGAGGATCCAGAAACGGAAGCCGGCCGCGGCGCGCATGTCCCGCGCCAGATCGGCGGCGCTTTCCGGATCGAGGTAGGCGATGACGCCCTCGGTCAGGAGCACGGTAGGTACTCCGTCCCGGGACAGATCGGCGAATAGGGAACGACGCGCGCCTTTGTCCGAAAGATCGAGCCCGATGCGGCGGACCGGGCAGGCGGCCGTTTCTTCCGCGAGCAGGCTTTCCTTTCCGGAGATGAGTTCCGGGAAATCGACTTCGACCCAGTCGAAGGAGGATGGGAGCTGCAGCCGATAGGGTCGCGCGTCCAACCCGGCGCCCAGGTTCACCACCCGTTGGGCCCCGCAACGGATGGCTTCGGCGAGGAGGCGATCGATGGCCGTCGTCCGTACGGTGAGGGCGTAGTCGATGGCGGAGCCCAAGGGCATGGATGCGGCCAGTTCCCGGCCGCGCGTCCCGGCCAGCTTGGCGGCCAGAGGGTCGCGGAAAGCCGCATCGGGGCGGGCCGATTCCCGCGCGCGTACCGCCGCAACCCAAAGGGCCGTGTCGCTTACATGCGTGACGGCCGGCTCCGCGGGAGTTATCGCATCTGACTGCTTTGCATCCATTAGGCCTTCCACAGCGGTTGCGGGCGTTGGGTTTGGAACCTTGGGCCGGATTCGGTTTTTGGGAAATGTACGGTTCGCATGCCGGATAGGCAAGGGATGGGATTAAAGCCGGGGCGAAAACGCTAAAGGATTTCCGGCGCCGCGCCGACATCCTTGCATGGGGCCGATCCGCCGGGCGACCGCGCGCACGACGGATCCGAACCCGGAGCGACCATGCCGGCCTTACACGCCTTGAAAATCGATTCCGCCGACACCACCGACTTCGACGTAGATGTCGCCTTGCGGAAGCTGGCGCCCAACCTGGCGCGGGCCACCTCCGAAACGGTTTCCGCCTTCTTCAGCGCCCCGGCCTCGCTCGCGCCCGCCTGGGAAGCGCCGCGCATCCACGAATTGGGGCGCATCCAATGCTCCCAGAAAAACGTGGGCGACAAGTACCAGATGGTCTGCAATCTCACCGCCGACAAGTCGGGATGGGATCGCCTTTTCCCGTCCGACGTGGACGACTCGATCAAGATGGACGCCTATTGCGAGTTGGCCAATTGCATTTGCGGTGAACTTCTCGCCGATGCCGGGTTCGCCGATTGGTTCGGCTACCTGATTCCCTGCGTTCCCTGTTCGGGCCCCGGATGCGCCGGCGAAGGGTCGCATGCCGTCAAGGGCGCATTGCGCCTCAACGGCGCCTGGATCCTCTTCAGCTTCGCCGTACGCGAAACCGAAGCCTAAGATTCCTTAAATCGAATTCCCTTCCGTCGAGGGCATCGGCCCCTTGTCCCGGAAGGTCCAGCGTCGGTTGGAGACCGCCGACGGCAGCACGATCAAATCATCATGGTACTTGAGCACGGTTCCCGGATGGGCCGTACCGCGGATGATCAAGGTGCAGGGTTCGCGGATGTACATCCTGCGCGCCAATTCCCCCAATTCCCGGCGCAGCCTTCCGATCCAGCCTTCCAGGATCTGCATCGCGCCTTGCACGCGTTTCTCCAGGAGGATGTCTTCGTCCGCGGCTCCCCGGCGCAGGCGCAAGACGTTGGCGAGCTGATCGGACATGTCGCGCAAGAACTCCAGGTCGTTGGCATGCTCGATCAGGACCTGATTCTTGGCGGTGATCTCCGCCTCCACTTCGAAATCCTTGCCTACTTCGAGGATGGTCTTGGCGCCCGTCTCCGAGCCCACGTTGAACAGATCGATGCCTTCGCCCGCCAGCAGATGCCCGCCCAATACCGAGAACTTGCCGAACTTCATGCTGATGGTCTTACGCGCCAAGAGCGTACTGTTGATGATCTCGTTGAAGACCACGATGTGGGAATGCGATTCGATGCGCTGGTTATGCAAATAGCCGATGGTCACCGAAGACAAGCGGGACTTGATGATGCCCCCGCCCGATCCGTTCACGCCTCCCTTGATCACGATCGCCCCGTCGGAGCGGATCACGCTGTCCTCGACCGTGCCCACCACTTCCACGTCGCCTTCGGACTTGATCTGCATGCGGCTGTGCACGTCGCCCGCCACGCGCACCGCGCCGGGGAATTCGATGTTTCCCGTCTTCAGGGAAACGTCGCCGGTCACGTCCAGCACCTCCACCACTTCCGGCACCCCCACTCGCAAGGCGAAGCGGCCCGCCGCCGTGGTGACCAGATAAGCGGAGTCCGGGGCTTCCAACGCCGTGTTGCGCCCGAGCTGCTTATCGAAGGGACGCCCCGGGGGCGGCGGCACCTCTTCCCCATGTACGTTCAGGCCGGGTTCGCCCGCGGTCGGGGGCAGGATCCGCGCCAAGCGCGCTCCCCTGGGCACGGTGCGGAAGAAGGAGAATTCCTTGAAGTCGATGCTGCCATCAGGCGCGGGCAAAGGGACGTCGGGTTCGGGGTCGATCAAGAGCTCGATCAATCCATCGTTGCCGGGAACGGGCGGGCGGCCGCGCGCCACCGGCAAGCTGACCGGCTGGCGATCCTGGTTGAACTTGTTGAGCGCGCCTTGGATCTCGGCCTCCGGGGCCATGAGCGCCACGCCTTGTTCCCGCAAGGCCTGCCGCACCATGTCCAAGGTCACGGTCCAATCGTTCAGGTAATTCCCGCCCAGCACCAGATTGGCCGACATCTTGTCCTCGGCCACAAGCACCTGGCAGGTGGGAAGGCTATCCGAACCCAGGACCTTGAGCTGGCCGTCCTCGATGATGAGCGCGCCTTCGCAAACGGCGATGACCTTCTTCTCCTTGAGGAAAAGCGATTTGCCGAACGGGGGCAGCCGCTCGCGCAGGCTCAGGCCCGGGACCGGCGCGCCGAAAACGTCGCAGCCCGCTTGGCCCTTCTCCACCTCCTGGAAGCTGAGAACGGTCTCGCCGGAAGATACCCAGTAGCTGGGATCGATATGCTCGCGCAGCCCTTCGAAGCCCCAGGCATCGGCCTTGCGACGCAGGTCCCCGATGGCCTCGGCATTGCTCAGGTAGGCATGATGGAAGATAAGGCCCTGGGGCTCGTCGTGCCCGGGCGGAACGCCTTGGGCCACGTCCACTTCTTGCGCCGCTTGCAGATCGGCGGATAAGGCGGAGGCGGGAGAGAAAGCCAAGGTTTGGGAGATCCACCGCAGTACGTCGTCCCGGATGCAGCGCGAGGCGATGCCCTGGGATTCCAGAAAGGCGCGCAGGCGGCGTTCGCCTTCGAGCCCGGTGGGCCCGGAGATCCCGGATTTCCAATCTTCCTGATCGAAAGAATCGATGCGGAGCTTGGCTCCCATTCCGTCGCCGGAGACCGCGATGCTAAGCCGAGGCATCCACGGCCCTTTCCACGCGCGCCAGCACTTCCAGCAGCTTGGCCTTGTCCTTGGGCTTCAAGGTGGGAGGATGGCGCAGGAATTCCATCGCCTTGTCCACCTGGCGCAGGTCCAACGGCTTGGCCAGGCAGGCCAGCACGTTGGGGTAACGGGATAGCTCGTCGCGGCGGAGATCCAATTCCCTGGACGGCATCAAGAGCACGATGGGCGTGGTAACGCCGGCGCGCTTAAGCCCCTTCACGATGCGCAGGCCGTCGATGGTGTTCTCGCGCAGCGCCAGGAAGATGAGATGGTAGTCCTGGACCAGGGCCATGTGGAGGCCCGACACCCCCGTCTCCGCGGAATCCCAAACCAGTCCGCGGTTGGCGAAAGAGGTTTCCAGCAGCTTGAGGATCGCCACGGGGAAATCGATATGCAGGACCCGGGGCGGATCCTTTGGCGCGGTCGCGGATGTCACGTTAGGCTATTAAATCATGACTGGGAGGGAAGGTTCAAGCTTCCCGGCCCTCGGGAGGGGGGAAACGCGCGCGTTTCCCGCCCCTGGCGCGGGCATTCGCCGCCTCCGGAATGGGATAATGCTGGCGTGCCATGAAAGACTCGGTCGTCCGCGATCTGATCGCCAATAACCTTGCCCGCCTCGTCAATGGCGGCTTGCAAGGGGTGTATTCCGACCCGTTCGCCGCCCGTTTGGCGAAAGGGGAAGCCGTCTACCCGGTGCAAGCCCCCGTGGTGCTTTCCCAATTGGCGATGTCGCCGCTGTCGCAGATCCTTTCCTTCCTGACCATGGAAACCGATTCCATGGTGCGCGTGGGCAAGCGAATCCTCCCCGACAAGCCCAAGGAGGAGGCTCTGAAGCTGGTGGTTTCCGCCAACGCGGAAATCCTCAATTTCGTCACCTCGCGGCTGGCCTGGCTTCTGTCCAAGCTGGAGAATTCCCGGGAAACGGAAATCTCGCCGCCGCGGGTCGGCAATTTCTCGGGGGTCGCGAGCGCCACCGGCTTCCCCGCCTTCCGCATCCGTGCCGAGGAAGGCGTCTGCTACGATTTCGAGTGCGCTCCGCAGCGATTGGCCTTCCGGTTCGCCTGCTGCGTGCAGACCATCGCATGAAACGTGGCCGTCCCTGCGGCCCCATGTTATAATCGAGGCGAACGCCTATGCCCAATTCCGTGGTCATCATCGACGATTCCAAGTTCCAGATCCTCCAGCTCGGGAGGTTCTTCGGCGAAGTCATGGGCTTCACCGTCGCCGGCACCGGCGAGAACGGCCAGGAGGCGGTGGAACTCTACCGCGCCCATCGCCCCGATCTCATCACCATGGACCTGACCATGCCCAAGCTCGACGGCCGCGGCGCGCTGACGCAGATCCTCCAGGAATTCCCCGACGCGAGGGTGCTGGTCATCTCGGCGGTGAAAGGGCCCCTCTTGCTCGATTGCCTGACCCTCGGGGCCAAGAGCTATATCGAAAAGCCCCTTCGCTTCGACAAGGACGATTTCGTCCGCGACTTCAAAGCCACCATCGGGGAAATCCTCCGCTCCCCGTGACGGGCGTACTGGCCGCATCCATGGACGCCGGCAACGAGGGTTTCTTCCTGCTGCGGTTGGATGGGACCATCCTGCCCGCTTCCGAACTGGCCGCCCTCGCTTCCGGCCGCCCGCCCGCTCCCGCTTCCCGCCCCACCTTCCAGGACGTCTTGCGCCTTGGTCCCGAGCAAGCCGGGCAATTCGCCAAATGGCTGGACCTGGTCCGTAAACGGCACGGCGAGATGCGGTGGGAGAAGCTGGCGCCCCTGGCTCCCATCCAGGAAACCTGGACCGGCAAGGCCGACGAGGAAGCACCAACCCGATTGGTCTATCGTAAGATCGCCGATGGGGAGGGAGGCCTGGCCGCGCTCGCGGTTTTCTTCGCCGATACCCCGCCCAACCGGACCGTGACGCGGCAATTGGAAGAAGAGCGTCAGCGGCATCAATTGGAGATCCGCGACGTGCTGGCCTTGGCCGCCAATCCTCCCGAGACCGTGGGAGCCTTCCTGGAAGAAGCGCGCGCGCGCTTGGAATCGTCCCGCCGGGAATGGGATGGATGGCTGGCCGATCGCAAGCGCGCCGGCGAGGCGTCGCCCGGGCTTTGGCAGGCCGGGAGCGGCGAAAGCGCGGGCCAACGGCTTTTCCGCGAGCTGCATATGATCAAGGGCAACGCCGGCGCCTTCGGGTTCGAGAACCTGGCCGCGGGGGCCCAAGACTCCGAGGATTTGCTGGAGACGCTCAAGGATCCGGCGGCCGGCGAACGCGCGGCCAACCGTTTGACCGAGGCCTTGGGGGCCCTGCGATCCCAGTTCGACGAGTTGCAACGGGCCATGAAGCTGATCGCGGGCGAGGGCCAGGACGCGATGGCGCGCATCCTGAAATGGAAGTTGGAACGCCTGGTGTCGGCCGCCGGCGCCCTCGAATCCGAAAAGCTCGATCCCAATTTACGCGCGTTGGTGGAATCCACCCGCCGCCTGGCCTTCCTCAGCCCGGCCTATCTGGCGCGTAAGTACCGCAACCTGGTGGAACGCCTGGCCCATAACCTGGGCAAGCACGTGGTCTTCCGGGTGGCCAGCAATTCCGGGGACGTCCACCCCGAGTCCTTCGCCCGCGTGGACGAGGCCTTGGTCCACATCCTACGCAACATGATCGACCACGGCATCGAGCTGCCGGAAGAACGCGCCGCCGCGGGCAAAGGCGAAGCGGAAATCGAAATGGAATACGTGGCGGAGGAGGACCGGGTCTTCCTGCGCGTGCGCGACAACGGGCGCGGCATGGAACCAGCCGCCATCGCGGCGCGCGCCCTCTCGCTGGGGCTCTTGACCCAAGGCGAAGCCGACGCCCTCGACGAGGTGGGACAGTTGGGGCTTATCTTCCGGGAAGGCTTCACCACGCGGAGGGAAGCGAGCATGGTCTCGGGCCGGGGATTGGGGCTGGCGCTGGCCGCCCGCTGCGTCGCCGATCGGGGCGGCAACCTCTACGTGTTCTCAAGACCGGGAGAAGGCACGCGCTTCGCCATCGAACTTCCCCATGTGGGATTCAAGGCTTTGCCCTGAGCGCCGTCCGATTAGTACGACAAGCCGACCTGCCAGAAGAATTTCTTCCAATCCTCCACCATCCCGACTTTCACGCCGAAGATGAGCAAGGACAGCTTGGCTTCCGCGCCATATTCGCTGCGGGAGAAATGCCCCCAGCGATTCTGGGCGAAGAAGTCCGCCGTGAACCCGTAGGTGCCTTTCTCGGGCATACGCACGCCCATGGCGAAGCCCGCCCCCACGCGGTTGGATTCTGAGCCGGCTTCATCCATCAGGTACGGGCCGGTGAAATTGCCCATCCACTCCTTGCTCTTGAAGAATTGGGCGATGAGATCGTATTCGAAGGAATAGCCGTTGTAAGGGCCGTACCAGAGGCCCACCATGCCGTTCAAGCGTTCGCCCGCGGAGGAAGAAGAGGAGGAGGAAGGCTCATCGGCGCGGGCGGCCGCGGCCAGCAGGAGCAAGGAGAGGGAAAAGGCTTTCAGCATGGGACAGGCCCTTCGGTTCGCGTCGCGACGAATCTACTCAATTCCGCGACGCTTCACACCGAATCGCCGAGGTAGACGACGCCGTCGCCCGGGTCCGTTGCAGAAGGCCCGGCTTGCAAGCGGTCCGCGTGCTGATGGCCCGCATGCGAATGGCCCGCTCGCAAAGGGCCCACCAAGACCCGGGGGAAGAACGCCGCTTCGGAGAGCTGCTCCAACGGCAGCCATTCCAAGGCCTCCTGGCCCGCATCGGGAGTCAAGGGACGGGTCAAGGGCCGCTCCAGCAAGCGGCATTCGAAGTACAGGTTCACGAAGTGCATACCCCCGTGGGCATCCTTGAATAGGTGGTTGCGGCCCACGTACTCCTGCACGTAACGGAGGCGCCCCGGTTCCACGCGCGCGCCCAGTTCCTCCAGGCATTCGCGTTCCAAGGTCGCGGGCAAAAGCTCTCCCGGCTCCTGCCCGCCTCCCGGCAGCACGTAATAGACGCCAATGTCGCCGCGCTTGCGTAGGCAAAGCAGGCGCCCGTCTTCGATGATGAGGGCCTTGGCGGCGTAGCGGAGAACGGTAGAAGCCATAGGGGCAAATTTACTCTCCTATGGCGGGCAATTGCGGCGAATGCCGTCGGAGGATCAATCCAGGCTGCGCACCAGCGAGCGGGCGCCCCGGAAGCTCGCGAAGTAGAGGCCGCGCGGCAGCGAAGCGATACCTACGCGGGCCGACGACCGGATCTCGCGGCGGAGCACCACTTTCCCTTGCAGATCGCATAGGACCAACGTCCCGTCACCGCTCAGGACCAATTGCCGGCCTTGTTGGACCAGCGCGGCGCGCTTCGCGCTCCTGGACGCGATCCCTATCCCGGTAGCGGCGGCCTTGATGGACACGTTGTCCAGGTTGACCGTGGTGCCGGCGACGCCGGCCCCGCCGATGTCGAAGGAGAGCTTTCCCGATTCCGTGGAGTCGGAGACGAAAGTGTAGTTGTACGTCGTGGTCGCGGTTCCGAGGGTCACGCTCTTGTCGAAGGCGCCCAGGTTGGCGTAAACCTTGATGTTACGCGCCACGTTGGCCGAGGCATCGAAGGAAAGCGTGTAGGTGGTGCCTTTCACGAAGGGCACGGAGGTCTGGAAGATCTGCACGTCCCAGGTGTCGGGTCCGCCGTTGGCAACCGCGAAGGAGAACACGCCGTTCTGTACCGAGGGCGTTCCCGCGGCCGACCCATCCGCGCTCCAGGCGGAAGGCGTCCATCCGGTGGTGCTGTTGGAAAAGTCGCCGTTGGTGATCAGGTTCGAGGCCGAAAGGAAGATGGCCTGCACGGTATGCGGCGCATCCATGGTCAGGGCGAGCGCGGGGTTCTTTCCGGAACCATCGCGGCTCCAGCCGCCGAAGGTCCAGCCGTCGGCCGGCACGGCGGTAAGGTTCACCACGGTTCCGCGGGGGACGAGCGCGGTGCGGATCGAGCGGGTCACCGAGCCCTGGCCTACCACCTCGATTTGCAGCGCCACGAGGTCGGGGCTGGGCAGGGAGACCTGGGCGTCGGTGGAGACCACGAAGTGGGTCGCCGAGGTGGCGGGCAAGGTGTAGTCGAATCCCGATGCGGTGACGCCGGTGGGGGCCGCCAGTTTCGTGATGATGGAATCCGTCGAAAAGCCGTAGGCCACCGCGGACTGCCAGGCCTTGCCTGAAAGGGCTAGGGTGACGGCCTTGGCCGAGGACGACTTGTTGATCGCCACGATGTGCAAAAGCTTGGGGTTCTTCGAGTCCAAGCTCGCATAGGTGGAGAAGACCGTGCTGTCGGGGTTGTCGGCCGCGACGTAGGTGTCGCCGAACGCGTTCCCCTTGCCGTCGAAGTTACGGTACAAGCGGAAGGCCGTCGCCAGATATCCCGAGAAGGTCGAGTGCATGTTGGCCGCCTCGAGGTCGAGTTTTCCGAACACGCCCAGCACGTCGGCCTCCGCAAGCGCCCCTGACCAGTGGTTTTCGCCGCCGTAGCCGTATTCGGTCAGGGCCAGGCGGGTGCCTGGCCAGGCCGTGTCGATGGAACTCAAGGTACGGGTGAGGATATGCACCGGCTTGTTGCCGGTCATCGCCGAAGGGATCCAGTCGTTTTCGAGGTAGGCCGGATCCCAAAGCGAGCGCGGGGCCTGCAGGCGGGCCTCGATGTCCTTCGCCGTCCCGCCGGTCGCCTGGCCGCCTCCATCGATGCGCGAATCGCCCATGTCCTCCGGGTACCAATGGATGGCCAGCACGTCGATCAAGCGCTTGCCGGCCGCAGTCGAACGGGTCTTCATTTCCCCCAGAAAGGCCGCGACGGCCCAATCGTACTTGGAGGAGTAGGCGCTCCAGTCGGAGCATTCCGGAATGGAGCTCGGGGTCCCGGCCACGCACTTCCACATCTCCATCGCTCCGAAGCTCTCCGATCCCATCACCTTGGCGGAAGGGTCCACGGCCTTGACCGCCTTCGCCAGGGCCTCGCTCTTGTCCAGCAGTTCCTTGTAGGTGAGGCTTTGCGGATGGATGCGCGGATGGGTCCCGCCCCAGAGCGCCGGTTCATTGTCCAGCGAGTAATAGGGCACGCCGCCCTGGTCGGCCCGGCCGAACTTCTGCACCAGGAAGTTCACCTCTTCGTCCATGTATACGGCGGAATCCGTCGTGGCAGGCGCCAGGGAGAAGGCGCTTCCCTTGGCGAAGACCACCTTTTTCCAGCGCGCCGAGGGCGCTACTTCGGCCACGGCTACGGGACCTGAGCCGTCCGCGGCCACGTAGCCCGCCATCTGCAATTGCACGATGGGCTTGCGCCCCAACCCGAGGTTGCGCTCCACGAAATTCCCCACGGAACCGCCGCTGCTAGCCGGGGTGGGAAGCGGGTTCTGGGTCAACCAGTTGTCGCTGTTGTGCTGGTAGTCGGATCCGGCGTTAGAGTAATTGTTTTCCCAATTGTAGCCCGTCATGCGGTTGCCGCCCATGCGGTCGGATCCGAGCATCGCGGAATCGGCCGCCAGATATGAATCCTTTCCCGTGGCCAGGGAGTTGATGCCGTAGATGGCCGGACTAATGGCATGGCCCGGGGCTTCCGCACGCACGCGGATGGTGGGCGCCGCATCGGTCGTTGCGGCCATCGCGGCCAAAGTGAGGGCGAGGGGGATGGTTCGCTGCAAGGGTCTCTCCCGGAATGCTAGGTGTCCGGTCAATCTGGACGAATCCCGGGATCCGCACCAGAAGAATCCGCGCTCAAGCGTTTTGTGTATAGTCCAAGATTCCGACTAGGGCCGGGCCCGCCCGTAATAGCGCAAATCATCCAAACGGAAATCGGTCGTTTGGAAGACGATGAACTGCAAGAAGCGGACCCGTTTGGAATCCACGGCCCAGCTTCGCCCCGCATCAATCGGCGCCAGGGCGGAGGCCGTCACGGTATGACGGGTCCAGGCCGAGTCCAGGGAAAGGACCAGGGCGTGGCTGGTCACCCCGCCGCCCGTGTCGGCGACGAGCTCGACGCGAACCGATCCGCTTCCCTTGATCCAGAACACGAGGCTATCGAGCCCGGAAAGATCCACTTCATCGGCCTGGGTGGGCCCGAAATGGAAGCCCACCAGACCGTAGCTGTTCGAGGCCGGGGGAGGGAAGGAGAAGCCCGCATGCAGGCTCGCCCGGCCGCCATGGGCATCCAGCGTGTCTTTCATCAAGGCGATGTCCCGGACCGTCTGGCTGTCGGCGCCTTGCGATGCCACGTACCACCAGCCTCCGCCGACGAGGCTTCCCAAGCGGGTGCGGCTCTCGCCGCCTTCGAAGTCGTCCAGCAGCCATCCCGCCCCGACCTCCAGATCCCCGCCGGAGGCCGGCACGAACAGGTCGTACACGTCCCCGTTCGCCAAGGTGGCCCGCACCCATAGATCGGCCGAGGGCCAACCCGTGAGGACGGCGCGGCCCGAATCATCGGTCGCGATCGCGCGACCCAGGCCATAGGCCTGCAGGACCGCCGACACCGGCTTCCCCGATGGATCGCGTAAACGCACTTGCCGGGGAGGTTGGGCTTCCGCCAGGATCCGGCCCGGCGACTGCCCGCGATCGAGATCGACCAAGGCCCGGACCGTATCCGTCCCCTCCCATCCCGCCACCTCCAGCCGGAACGCGGTCCCGGCCGGTAGTTCAAGGCGGAAGAGTCCGGCGCTGTCCGTCGCCGCTTCCCGTAGCGCCTTTTCTTCCAGCGAGTTGCTCGCGCGAAGACGAACCGAGGCGCCCACGATTCCCCGGCCCGAGGCGCCCGCGACCAAGCCTGAAATCGTCTCCCCGCCGAACCCGCCGCCGCCGTCGGCCAGCGGCTCCGAACTGCAAGAGGCGAGCGATGATGCGAGCAAGCCCGACAACCCGAGCGCAACCAGGCGCCCTCTCAAGAGTCCTTCCTTCCGTAGCCCAAGGGGAAAAGCTCCAGGTTGAGTTGCATGACGCGATCGGGCGAGTCGTCCTTCTCGGCCAGCGTCAGGAAGCGCTGCACCAGGGCGCGTAGCTCGGCCTGCATGGTCTCCAGGGTCTCCGCGGAGACCGAGAGCGTCGCCCAGCCATGGTGCCGCTCGGAACGCGGGAAACGCTCCATCGCCTCGCCGCCCAGCTCGTGGACCTGCCGCATGAAACCCCGCGTGGCCGACTCCGTGTAGGCCGTACCGGTGACCAGACGCGGATCGGTGCGTACGATCCCCCGCGCGGTCCGATGCGCCAATCCCAGCGCCAGCAGAAGATCGAGGGAATCGCGGACCTCTTGGGCCGTGGCGGCCGGGACCATGCGCTCGCCCCATTGCGCCTCGCCCCCTTGGAACGGATCGATCCCCAGCATCTCGCGCAAGGCCGCATGCCGCCACGAAGCCAGAAAGGCGTTCTGGTCCTCGCGCAGCCGCGTCGCCGGGGTCCCGTTGAGATCCTGGAGCCGCTGGAACATGATGCTGCGCTGGGAAGGCAGGTCTTCCTGGTTGCAGGAAACGAGGAGTAGGAAGTATTCGCGTTCCTTGGCCTTGAGGCCGATGCAATCCGCGAAGCCCATCGCCACTTCCATCGATATGTTCGACCTGCGCTGGAGCACCAGGCTGAAAAAGGCATGCGAGCGGTAGCCCACCTCGCGCGCCAGGACCCGGTAGGAGAAACCCCTCTCGCGCCTTTTGCGCGCGTCGTACCAGTCCTTAAGGTAGACCCGGTAATCCAGGTACCCGAGGACATCCGGCATCCCGATCCCATCCGGCTTCACCATAAGGTAATGATGCCAATTTCAGCGGTCATCCGCCCTACCCTTCTTCCTGGACCTGGACTGTCCACAAAACGGTAGAAACCGGCGGGCCCCTCGAACCTACGCGGCCTTACGCGCCGCCATTTCCAACAACTTCGCGGCGATGCCGTCCAGGGGGACTACGTGGGAAACCCCGCCCATGCGGATGGCCTCTTTGGGCATTCCGAAGACCACGCACGAGGCCTCGTCCTGCGCCACGGTCTCGGCGCCGTTATCCTTCATTTCCTTGAGGCCCGCGGCCCCGTCGGCCCCCATCCCGGTCAGGATGGCGCCCACGGCGTTCGCGCCGGCGTAGCGGGCGACCGATTTGAAGAGGACGTCCACCGATGGGCGGTGGCGCGAAACCAGGGGCCCATCCTTCACGATGGCGTGATACAAGGCCCCCGATCGGTTGAGCAGCAAATGGCGGTTGCCGGGCGCGATCAGGATACGTCCCGGGGACACGGAATCCCCGTCTTCCGCTTCCTTGACCTCCATCGCGCAAAGGCCGTTCAGGCGCTCGGCGAAGGACTTCGTGAAATGCTCGGGCATATGCTGGACCACGACGATGCCGGGAGTATTGGCGGGCAGGGCCGTCAGCACCGCTTGCAGGGCCTGCGTCCCGCCCGTGGAAGCGCCGATGGCGATCACCGCCTGTGTGGTCCGCGCGAGGGAAAGGCGCGGGGATGTCCCCAGCGGGTTTTCCGGCGCCTCGCGTTTCCGCACGCGCACCATGGCCGCGGCCTTGACCTTCTCCCGCAGTTGCACGGACATATCCCCTACCGCATAGGCCGCATAGGGCTTGCACATCACGTCCACCGCCCCGATGTCCAGGGCTTCCAGGGCCAAGGCCCCGCCCTTGGTGGTAAGGGAGGAAACGATGATGACCGGCAAAGGATAGTGGCGCATCAGCTTGCGCAGGAAGGTGAGCCCGTCCATGCGCGGCATTTCCACGTCCAGCGTCACCACGTCCGGCGCCAAGCGGACGATCTCGTCGCGCGCGACGTAAGGATCAGGAACCGCCCCCACCACTTCGATGCCGGGATCGCGCGCCAGCTCGCGCGAGAAGATATCGCGAACGACCGCGGAATCATCGACAACCAGCACGCGGATCGGGCGCGGCGCGATCATGTCGGCGTACCGGGAGGGATGCCGCCGGGGATCTCCACGCGCAGGAGCACGGGCGAGCCTTCGACGGAGAGGGCCATGCCTCCCTCCGAAGCGGTCCAGTCGGGAGCCTGGTCGGCCGAAAGGTGGCCCGATTCCAGTAGCCCCAAGTCGAATACGGGGGTCGAACCGTAAAGCTCGGTTAGGACGTGGCCGCAGACGATGTTGAGGATTTCCCGGCAGGCATCCTCGGCCGCCGCCGCGGCGGCGGGGTCGTCGGGCTCGCAACCCAGGATATTGGAGGCCAGTTCCGCGGCCATGGAGGCGGGAACGGCCAGGGAAACCCGGCCCGCGGCGGCTCCCGCGAAGGTCACCGAGGCCGCCAGGTATCCATCGACGGAGGCGAGGTCGGGCGCTTCGCCGGGATCGCCGAAAAGGAAGGCTTGTTTCTCCAGGACGTCGAACAGCACGTTGCCGATGCGGGTCCGCGTTTCCTCATTCATGATGGGCCCCCAGTACCGATTCCATGGCCTTCTTGAGTTCTTCCGGCGTAAAAGGCTTGCGCAAAAATCCCTTCACGCCCTGATCCTTGAGGGCTTGCAGCCGGGTAGCGCTGCCCTCGGTCGATACGATGATCACGGGAATATCCCCCATGCCGGGGTCGGCTTTCATCTGCGTGACCATCCCCACCCCGTTCAGCACGGGCATGTTGATGTCGGCGAGCACCAGATCGACCCATTCGCGGCGGAGGACTTCGATTCCCTCGGCCCCGTTGGCGGCCTGGAACAGGCTCCCCAGCGCCACCCCGGCGAGCCCGATCGATTTGGCGATCACCGCGCGCATGGTCTCGGAATCGTCCACCACCAGGATGTTATACGCCATGTTTCACAGCTCCTTCTCTTCCCCGGCCATTTTCAGGAGGGTGCGTCCCGAGTCCAGGTACAGGTACATCGTGCGCGGCACGCTCCCGCCGACATCCTCGCCCGCGATCAAGATCTCGTTTTTCCAAAGCACCTTGCGGACCACGGTGTAGTTACGTTCGCCGATGTTGAAGACCCCGCCGGCATCCATGATGCGGGAAGCCCCGGCCACCTTGGCGACCAGGCTCTTGCGCTGCGCTCCCTGATCGAACATGGCCTGCAACAATACCGACATGCCCGTATCCACGTACATGAGGGGGTTCTTTTCGGCCTTGGCGGGATCGATGCGCGAAAGCGGCAGCATGCAATGGATGAGGCCGCCCACGCGGCCGACCGGATCGTACAAGCTAACGCCCACGCAGGAGCCGAGGGCGTAAGTGGCCAGCACGTCCCCGGGATCGGCGGACACTTTCATCTCGGCGATGCCGACGGTATGGTTCACGCGACCCTCCGGTAGACGGAAGGGAGCACGCTCTGGAAACCGGTCGTCAGCCCGGTAAGGCTTTCGGAATGCCCGACGATGAGGAAGGCGCCCGGGGCGAGCAGGCGATGGAACTCTTCCAATAGCCGTTGGCGCACGGGATTGTCGAAGTAGATCATCACGTTGCGGCAGAAGATGAAATCCATGGGTCCGCGCATGGGGAACGGGGGCGTCGCGAGGTTGAGGCGGGCGAAACGGAGCAGGGCCCGGAGCTCGGGGCGCGCCGACCACAGCGGCTCATCGCGGCCGCCGACGCGATCGAAGTACCGCTGGGCGAAGCCCGGGGGCAGGGCTTCGATGCGGGCCTTGGCGTATTTCCCTTCCTTAGCCGCATGGAGGACGCGGGTCGAGATGTCGGTGGCGAGGATCTTGATATCGCAAGCGGGATCGGGCTGGCATTCGCGCACCGTCATCGCCAGGGTATACGGCTCTTCGCCCGTGGAAGCCGCGGCGCACCAGATACGCAGGCGGTTCCGTCCGGTCTTCAACAGCTCTTCCAAACGCGCCCGCAGGAATTCGAAGTGGACCGGTTCGCGGAAGAAGCTGGTGACGTTGGTGGAGATGGCATCCAGCATCAAGGTCATCTCTTCTTCGCCGCCTTTGCCCTTCACCCAATCGAGATATTCCGGAAAGCGCGTCAGGCCCAATTGGCGCATGCGCTTTCCGATGCGGGATCCGACCAGGGCCTGCTTGCCTTCGCCCAGGACTATCCCGCTCCGGCCGTAGACCAGATCGCGGAAGGCCTCGAAAGAGCGCGCGTCGATATCCATGCTTATTTCAGGGACGACGTGATACGGACCCCGGCGGAAAAAGCGTTGGCGTCCGGATCGGTCGCATCCGAATAGAGGCCGGCTTCCAGGCGCGCCTTTCCCCACGCTTTGCGGACATAGGCGTTATACAGGATTTCCTTGTCCTTGCCGGCCACCTTCCGGTTCGGCGACCATTCGGCTTCCAGTGACAAGGCATCGAGATACTTGCCCATCGGCGGGCGGATGCCCAATAGCAAAGGCGTATCATCCGCCTTACCGTCCGCCTGCAGGACGGCGCCTTCGGCGAAAGCCTGCCAACCCGCGCCCAAGGGGCTCAGCACGCCGGCATCGAAGCGCTGGAGGATAGGGGCGTCCGGATATTTCCAGCCATCGAATACGTTCGCGCGGTATCCCAGCATGGCCTGCAAACCGGACGGGGCCGTGAACTTCTGGAGCGCGCGCAGGAAGCCGCGATCCAGCTTCTTATCCGATGCGCCCAACAGAACCGACGAGGACCAAGCCTTATTGCTCCAAGTCCCTTCCGTGGCGTTATGCACCGCGGGCCGCGCCAGGAAAGCCCCCGACGGGCCCAGGTCGATGTAATTCCCGTAAGTGGCGCTCTGGCTTTCCTGGGTTTCGAAGCGACCGAACCTTATTCCGAAGGCGCCGGGCGTGAAGCGGACCCAAGCGTGGTTCACCAATAGCTTGGAAGACGGCTGGGTCTGGGTCTTGAGGGCGCCTTGGCCGGTCGTGTCGAAAGTCGCGCCCGTCAGGGGTTCGTAACCGAATCCTTCCGGGAAGATGCGCAGGTTCACCTTGGACTGGAATCCCGGGCTCTTGTATTCGGTCCCGATGTTCACCCGTCCCCAGAAATTATCCAGGTTGTCTTGCTTGGAGCCGGTGGCGAAGCGCCTTTCGCCTTGGATTTGCACATCGCCGAGGACGGTCAGCGCCGGAGGCAACGGGGATGAGGCGGGAACCGTAGCCGGCCCGGCGGGCAAGGCCGGAAGCTTAGCAGCCGGGGCAGCGGATGGAGCGGGTGACGGGGACGCGGGCGGGGTGGAAGCGCGCGTCGACTGGAGCAATGCCGTCAGCTCCCGCATTTCTTTCCGCAAAGCGCGCAGGTCGCCCTGCCCGGTCGTATCGGCATCGGGATGCGCCGGGACCCCGGCGGATGCGGCCACGGGGGCCCCAGTAACCTTCTGGTTACCCCCATCCGGAGGCAGGGATGATTTGGCGGCGCGGGCGCGCTCGGCCGCCTCTAGGGCGGAGATCCTCGCGCTCAAGGAATCGTAGCGCGCGGTCAAGGCCGGCAGAAGGGAATCGGCCTTGGATCGGGCCGCTTTCGATGCGGGAGCGCCTTGGGCGACCGCTTTCCGCAGCTTGCCCATTTCCCCTTCGAATTGTCCCATCTGGAATTGCAAATCATTGAGACCCTTTTCCACTTGCGAAAGCTCCTGGGACCGGGCCGGAGCGGCGAGCAGGACGGCGAAGACGGCCGCCCACGCTGTACGGCCTACCTGACGGCCCTGCTTCGATTCGGAAACGTGCACTCAGACCTCCTTTAAATCCGCGTAATCCATGGGAATGACTTGTCTCGGCCTCATCGCATTTCCCTTGCCGCGCGCGACCGGCGCCCAGTCGCCGCGGGGCCTGGAAACGACTTTCCCGGCATTTGGGGATGCGGCAACCCGCGTGCCCCCGCCTTTCACGATCCCAATCAACACCTGTAACATGTCGCCCAGTTCCTTGGCCTGGGCGGCCAATTCCTCGCTGGCGCTGGCCGACTCTTCCGCGTTGGCCGCATTCGATTGGGTCAGCTTATCCATCTGCGTCACCGCCGTGCCGATTTGCTCGATGCCCTTGCTTTGCTCATCGCTCGCCGCCGAGACTTCGCCGATGAGCTGGGCCAATTTCTGCACGCTCTCCACGATCTGGGAGAGCATGTTCCCCACCTCGCTGGAAACCGCCACGCCGTTGTCGGCGTTCTGCTGGCTCTCCTCGATTAGGGCGGCGGTATTCTTGGCCGCTTCGGCGCTGCGCTGCGCCAGATTACGGACTTCTTCGGCCACCACCGCGAAGCCCTTGCCCGCGTCGCCGGCCCGCGCCGCTTCCACCGCCGCGTTCAAGGCCAATAGATTGGTCTGGAAGGCGATCTCGTCGATGGTCTTGATGATCTTCGCGGTCTGATCGGAGGAGCCCTTGATCTTGTTGATGGCGTCGCCCATGCGCGTCATGGCTTCCCGGCTCTTTTCCACCGACTTCCGGGCCTCTATGGCCATGGCGTTAGCCTGGCGGGAATTCTCGCTGTTCTGCTTGGTCATGGAGGACATCTCCACCAAGGAAGCGGAGGTCTCTTCCAGGGAGGAGGCCTGTTCGCCGGCGCCTTGGGCCATTTGCTGGCTGGATTGGCTCACCTGGTTGGACGCCGAAGCAACCTCATCGCTGCCCGAGGTTAAACCGGAAATGACCCGGTTTAGCGCAGCCGTAATGGAACGGCCCAAGAAGAGGCTACCCGAAAGCACAAGGGCCACGCCCCCCAGTCCCAGCAGGGAAAGCAGAAGAGCTCCTCGGCTGATCTTGGCCCCGGCCAGGGTTTCGTCGCTCTTGTTGCGCTCGGTGGCCATGTCGACGATTTCCAGGATCGCGGCCCGATGCGCATCATAAGATGCCTTGAGGGGGCCTTGCAGCAGACGGGCGGCCTCGGCCCGGTCTTTCCTTAGGACCGCGGGGATGAATTGTTCGTCCCGGATCCGGAGGAAATCCATTCCGAGCCCGTAAGACTTCTCGACCAGGGTCGCTTTCAGGCTGCCCGGCTCCAGATCGCCGTTCCAGAAAGCGCGCCTGTCCTCGAAATCGGAGCGCAGGCCCTTGCCTCTCTCGATCAGCGCCCGCGCCGCTTCGGGATTCTCCTCGGTGGAAAGCTGGAAGGCGACCAGGTAGGCCTCCACCAGGTATTCCGGCGGAGGCAGGATATCGGCGATCAGGTCCTTTCCTTGCACGATACGTTTGTAATAAGGACCATTTACCTTGGTGGTACTGAACAGGCTGTAACTGAAGGCCCCGAAGGAAAGGAAAATCAACAGAAAACAGGCGGCTAAAATCGATATTTTCGCGCTTAAACCCATTTCGTTCCACCTTTCTCTTGTGGGGCCTGGGGAGATTTCCGCTCAGAAGTCCTTCAAATCCGCGTCATCCATGGGAATGACCTGCTCCGGTCGGACCGAGTGCCCGTTGGCTGCGACCGCATGGGACGGTTTCCCATTGGACCGCGCGGGGGCGGGCTTACCGTGCCCGACCGCCGCCCAGTCGCCGCGCGGCTTCAGTGCGGGCTTCGCGCTTTGGTGGGACGCGGCCATGGGCGCTGCGGCCCGCGGCAGCCTGGAGGCGGCATAAGAGGCGGAAGCCAGGCCTTGCGAGCTAGCGTTCTGCGCGCCCGCGCCCTTCACGATGCCCACCAATACCTGTACCATGTCCCCCAGCTCCTTGGCCTGGGCGGCCAATTCCTCGCTGGCGCTGGCCGACTCTTCCGCGTTGGCCGCATTCGATTGGGTCAGCTTATCCATCTGCGTCACCGCCGTGCCGATTTGCTCGATGCCTTTGCTTTGCTCATCGCTCGCCGCCGACACCTCGCCGATGAGATGGGCCAGTTTCTGCACGCTTTCCACGATTTGGGACAAAATTCCCCCCACCTCGCTGGAGACCGCCACGCCGTTATTGGCGTTCTGCTGGCTTTCCTCGATGAGGGCGGCGGTATTCTTGGCCGCCTCGGCGCTACGCTGGGCGATGTTGCGCACTTCTTCGGCCACCACCGCGAATCCTTTTCCCGCGTCGCCGGCCCGCGCCGCTTCCACCGCCGCGTTCAAGGCCAAGAGATTGGTCTGGAAGGCGATCTCGTCGATGGTCTTGATGATCTTCGCCGTCTGATCGGACGACCCCTTGATCTTGTTGATGGCATCTCCCATGCGCGTCATGGCTTCGCGGCTGCGCTCCACCGCGCTACGGGTCTCCAGCGCCATGGCATTGGCCTGGCGGGAGTTCTCGCTGTTCTGCTTGGTCATGGAGGACATCTCTTCCAGGGATGCGGAGGTCTCTTCCAGGGATGAGGCCTGTTCGCTGGCGCCTTCGGCCATCTGCTGGCTGGACTGGCTCACCTGGTTGGAGGCCGAAGCCACCTGTTCGCTGCCCGAGGAGAGCGTGGTGATGACCTGGCTCAAGGCCGAGGAAATGGACCGGCTGAGGAAGATTCCGATGGCCGCGCCTACGGATAAGGCGGCCAGCAGTCCGAACAGGATGCCCGATTTGGCCGCGGAGACGGCTCCCATGATCGAAACGCCGGCTTCGTCCGCGTTCCGCTTATTCATGTCGACGACGGCCTGGCAGGCTTTTGCGTATTCCACGAAAGCGGGTTCGAGCTGGCTCTTGAAGGCGGCCTGGGCCTCGGCCTTCTTCCCAAGTCGGCTCGCCGGAAGTACCGATTGGTTCCGGATGTTGATGAAGCGTTCCCGGGCCGGGGCTATTTTCGCGAAGAGGTCGCGGTCTTCCTGGGTCGTGATGGTCGCTTCGTAATCTTTCAGGATTTTGTCGATATCACCCTTCAGTACCCGGGTCTGCTCCTCGATGGCTTCCATGTCCGCCTTATCCTGGGCGAGGATATGCTTGGCAGGCAGGAGAAGAAGCGTCTGGGCCTTCTTTTGTATCTCTTCCGCCAGGAAAACCCCCGGCATGCAATCCGTCGTGATGAAGCTGGCGTTGCCGCCGATCTTGATCAGGCGACTATAAGCGAACGCGCCCAGCGCCGACGCGATCACCAGGACCGCAGAGAACCCCAAATACAATTTCGCACTCAAACTCATTCCCTTGAACATCTTCAGGCTCCTTTTCCTTCTGCGTTCTTTGTCTGCGCGGCAAGCACCAGTTCCTCGCTGGACAGCACCTTATCGGCGTCCAACAGCATCAGCACCTTCTGCCCGACCTTGCCCATCCCCAAGATGAAGTCCGTGTCCACGCCGGCCCCGAAAGAGGGCGGGGCTTCGATCTGCTCCTGGCCCACGTTAAGGACTTCGGAAACCTCGTCCACCAGAAGGCCCATGGTGACCGTGCCGACCGCTCCGGTCACCTGGACCACGACGATGCAGGTCCGGTCGGTATCCTCGCGGGTCTCCATGCCGAACTTGCGGCGCAATTCGATCACGGGGATCACCTTGCCCCGCAGGTTGATCACCCCGCGCACGAAATCCGGGGTCTTGGGGACCCGCGTCACCGGCATCATGCCGATGATTTCCTGCACCTTGAGGATCTCGATGCCGTAGACTTCTTTTCCCATCTGGAAGGTGAGGTATTTCCCCGCCTTGGCTATCGAGGCTGCCGCGGTTCCCCCGTTGTTTTTGTCGCTCATCGGATCCATCCTTCCTTTCCTTGCCCGCGCATTATGCCGCGGCGGGTGCGGCCTTCAAGCTTTGCAACAATCCGTCCACGTCCAGGATCATTCCCACGGTGCCATCCGAAAGGATGGCGCCTCCCGAAA
The DNA here is from genome assembly GCA_019509785.1 of Fibrobacterota bacterium. Taxonomy (NCBI): domain Bacteria; kingdom Pseudomonadati; phylum Fibrobacterota; species Fibrobacterota bacterium. The sequence continues at coordinate 66,623 of JAEKLQ010000021.1, forward strand.
TGCCCGGCAGGTGTTTCAGGGATTCTCCCAATCCCTTGACCACCACTTGCTGCTGGCCCAGCAGCTCATCCACCAGAAGGCCCGCCTTGCGCGCGCCGCATTCCACGATCACGGCCAGCGCCCGCTCGCCCGCGCCCGTATGGCCCCCGGGCACGTACTCCGCGAGATTGAATATCGGGATCAACTCGCCTTGCATCAGGACCATCTCGCCCCGCTCCAGGAAGGCGCGGGTTTCTTCCGGCCGGAGCGGTACGATGCGCAGGATGGACAGGGTCGGGAAAATGAGCCGCTGACCCCGGACCTTCACGATCATCCCGTCGATGATGGCCATGGTGAGGGGCAGCCAGATGCTGAAGATCGTGCCTTCCCCCGCCCGGCTGTCGATGTCGATGCGTCCGCGCAATTCCTCGATGTTACGGCGCACCACGTCCATGCCCACGCCCCGGCCCGAAACCTCGGTCACCTGGGCCGCCGTGGAGAATCCGGCCTCGAAGATGAAGGCCCAGACTTCCGGGTCGGAGAGCGTCGCGCCTTCGTCGGCGATGAGCCCCCGTTCGCGCGCTTTACGCAGGATCGCCTCGCGGTTGAGGCCCCGGCCGTCGTCCTGGATCTGGATGCAAACGCTGCCGCCCTTTTGGAAGGCGCGCAGGATCACCTTGGCCTGTTCGGGTTTGCCGGCGGCTTTGCGTGCGGCGGCATCTGGCTCGATCCCGTGATCGACCGAATTGCGGACCATGTGCACCAGGGGGTCGCCGATCTTATCGACCACGGTCTTGTCCAACTCCGTCTCGTCGCCGAAGCATGTGAACTCCACGTTCTTCCCCGACTTCTTCGCCAGGTCCCGCGCCAGCTTGGCCATCTTCTGGAATACGGGGCGGATGGGAACCATCCGTAGCGAGGTCCCCATCTTCTGCAGTTCGCGGGTGATCTTGTCCAGCGCCACCATTTGCTTGGCCAGGGAGGGGCTGCCCATGTCCTTGAGCTCACGCGATTGGAAAATCATGGTCTCGGCGATCACCAATTCGCCGATGGCGTCGAGCAGGCGGTCGAGGCGCTCCGCCTCCACCTTGACGGTTTCCTTTACCGCGGCGACCTGCGAAACCTGGGTATCGCGGGCCAACTTCTGGCTGCGCAGGGCCAGGCCCACTTCCTGGGCGGGGATATGGGATTCCCGCACGAGGGTTTCGCCTAGCGGCCGCAGCCTCGCATCTTCTTGCGCCCGTAAGGCGTCTTCCAGGGCTTCCGGGGGCACGGCGCCTCCCGCCACCAGGATCTCTCCCAGCCGCATCCCGGGTTCGGCGGGCGGCAATGCCGGCGTAGGCGCGCTATCGGGCCGGCCTTCGGCCGCCGCTTCCACGCGATCCCGCATCGCGCGCAACTCGACTTCCATTTCGCGGGGCGCGGCCTGGCCGCCGCGCGCGGCTGCCCATTGCACGCGCCTGCGCAACACGTCCACCGCCGCGAACGCGACGTCGATAATGCGCGTGTCCATCGCCAAGGTCCCCATACGGACCAGGTCGAGAAGGTTCTCGGTTCCATGGGCGAAGGTCTGGATGGTCTTGAATCCGATGAATCCGGCTACGCCCTTGATGGTATGGAACGCCCGGAACAGCCCGTTGATGGCCTCCTTATCGGACGGATCCGATTCCAAGGCCATCAAGAGGACGTCGGCGTTCTCCAAATGCTCAAGCGATTCGCGGACGAAATCGGCGGTGAGCCCGGCGTCCGCTTCCAAGAGATCGGCCTCCTGCATCGAGTCCGCGTCCGGTTTGGCGGCCGTCGCGTTTCCGGAGGGATCCGCGGGCATGGGAAGCTCGCCGGGAGCCCGGCCTTCGCAAAGCAACCCCTGCAGGCAAACGACGCTCCGGCCGATGAGATCCATCTCGGCCCCGGCGTCCTTGGTTTCCGCCATGATGACGCGCTCGATCGCGGCTTGGGCCAGCCCGCATACCGAGGCGGCTTCGCGGAAGTACTCGCCATCAGTATTATCCCCGATGGCCTTAAAGCGAACGTGGAGACCGCTCAGCGCCTGGAGATCGCTGATTTCGGCGAGAACCAGGGCTTCCGCCAAGGCGGCCACCATGTCCCGGCAATCGCCGCTCAAAAGAGATCCCTTGCCGGAATAGGAAACATCCCCGCTGCCTTGTTCGAAATCTGATTTTTTAGTGAAGCTATCGGTCGGTTTCGATCATAGAGGCAGGCCCGGATTTAGTCAACCCTTTTGTCAATCCGGATTTTCCTATTGTCAATATTGTTCCGTGCGTGACGAATTTCACGGATATAGAGGGTTCCCCCGGCTTCAGGCCGCCGCCGCCGCCTTTGCCCTAAGGGAGGGTACTTGATTCCCCTCGCCGATTTGCTGCCGCCACATGGCGTAGTAAAGTCCCTTGGCCTCCACCAGTTCGGCATGCCGGCCGGCTTCGGCGACCTTGCCCCGCTCCAACACGAAGATGCGATCGGCATGCAGCACGGTGGAAAGCCGATGGGCAATAAGTATGGTGATCAAATCGCGCCCCCGCGAGACGGCACGGATGGTGGCGCTGATTTCCTCTTCGGTCAGGGAATCGAGGGAGGAAGTGGCCTCGTCAAATACCAGTAAACTTGGTTTCCTGAGCAGCGCCCGGGCGATGGACAACCTTTGCCTTTCGCCCCCGCTCACCTTCACCCCGCCTTCGCCGATTACGGTGCCCAGCCCCTTGTCGGCCCGCGCCAGAAGGCCCTGGCAGGCGGCCTTGTTCAAGGCATCCAAGCATTCCGCATCGTTCGCGTCCGGGTTCACGAAAAGGAGGTTCTCCCGGATGGTTCCCGAGAACAATTGCGTGTCCTGGGTGACCAGGCCGATGCGGGATCGCAAATCGTCCAGGTCCACCGTGGCGGCATCGTGGCCATTGTAGAGGATCCGGCCTTGGCCCGGGGGGTAAAGGCCCACCAAAAGCTTGACCAAGGTGGTTTTGCCCGCGCCGGACGGCCCTACGAACGCCACGGTCTCCCCCGCCCGAGCCCGGAACGACACGTCGTCCAAGGCGTAGGTCGTGGCCGTGGCGTGCCGGAAGCCGACGCCGGCGAATTCCAATTCGCGTATGGGACCCGGCTTGACGGGATGCGCGGGCCGCGGTTCCTTGGGCGTGGCCAGGATTGCCGAGAAGTTGTTCAACGAGGCCTGGGATTCCCGGTAGGCGTTCATCACCGAGCCCAGTTCCTGCAAGGGGCCGAAGATGAAGAAGGAATAGATCCACAGCGAGAAGAATTGCCCGACCGTGATTTGCCGCGCGAAAATGAGATACAGCATCAGCCCCAGGATGGAGGTCCGCAAGGCGTTCACCAAGGTTCCTTGTACGAACATGAGGGAGCGGATGTACTTCACCTTCTTGAGCTCTAGGGCCAGGATCTTGGCCGTGGTCCCGTTCAGGCGGCGGATCTCCTGCCCCGCCAACCCCAGGCTTTTGATCAACTCGATGTTCCGCAAGGATTCCGTGGTCGAACCCGCCAACGCCGTGGTCTGCTTGAGGATGTCGGCGGAGATGCGCTTAAGCCGCTTGCCCATCCCCGAACTCATGAAGGCCAGGATGGGGACGGTGGCGAAGAAGGCGGGCGCGACGGCCCAATGGACGTGGACCGAATAGACGGTCACGAAAATCACCCCGATGATGGAGGTGAGCACTACGTTGACCGAAACGCTGATCAGCTTTTCCAGATCGGCGCGGGCCTTCTGCAATTTGCCCAGGGTCTCCCCGCTGCGCTGGTCCTCGAATACCCCATAGGGCAGTTCCAGGGAATGCGCGAGGCCGTCGGCGTAGATGCGGGCGCCCACCTTCTGGGTGATGACGTTGACGTAGAAGTCCTGGAAATTCTTGGCCACCCGCGAGACGAAAGCCACCCCGATGGAGGCCGAGAGCAAAAGCCCCACGCCCCGGAAGAAGGCGGAGGTGGTCATGCCGGCGAAGCGCGTGGCGTAATCGTCGATGATATGCCTGAAGATGAGGGGGTCCAGCAGGGAAAAGACCTGGTTGACCGTGGTCAGGCAAAGGGCCAGCACCACTAAGCGCCAATGGGCGCGCAGGTAGGGAAGCAAGATCCGCATGGTCCACCTTTCCCCGGAGGGACGAAAAATGTTAAAATAGCATCCATATGAAGCTCGCCAGCACTACCTCGGCCGGAAAGGCCATGAAGCCCAAGCATACCGTTTGCGTCCACGGCAATATCGTCAATCCGGAATACCCGGAGAACATCGATGAAATGTCCCGCAAAGGCTGGGGTACCACCTTCTGGGGGAAGGAGGACACCTCCAATTGGTTCCATGTCCCCCTTTCGGTGCCCAACTTCCTGGAAGGCGGCCGTCCCAAGCTCACGCGGGTCTTCCTTTTCTTCCATAACACCACGCGCTCCCCCATCAACGCCGTCCACGTCTACGACGGCCCGCACCTCATCAAGGCCTACGATAACCTGCGTCTCGCGGGGGATCATGCGCGTGTCCTCGATCGCGCCAACAGCTTCAGCATCGAGCCACCCTGCGAAGTGCAATACGGGCTAGGCGTCTCGGTGTGCGTGCAGTTCCTGGCCTCGCCGGAACCAAAACCCCCGCGTTGGATCCTGTTCACGACCGCCGGCGCCGAATTCCGCCTCTAATCGATTAACGAGCCCCTAATTTAATGGGGGCGAAGTAGCGAGGCCGAGCGAGCGGCCCGCGGCCAAGGAAGACGAAGGAGCGATATTCGGAGAATATCGCGACTGAGTCTGACGCCGGCCCCGGGTCGCGCAGCCGGCCGCAGCCCCCGGGTATTACATTCTGGCCGGGGGAACCATATGCGCCAAGTCCCGTCGGCCTTCCGCTTCAAAGCCTTGCTTCGACTATGGGCGGCGCTGCTTCCGCTTTTTCCCGGTCCCGTCCGGGCCCAAACCGTTACCATCACGGTCGATGCGACCGCCGCCGGCGCGCCGCTCAAAGAGGTCTGGTCGTGGCACGGCTACGACGAAGCCAACTATACCACCACCCAACCCGGGTTGGATCTCCTGGATAGCGTGGTCGCCAACAGCGTCGATCCCGTGTACATCCGCACCCACTTCCTGCTCAATACCGGGGATGGATCCTCGGCGCAGCTCAAATGGGGATCCACCAACGTTTATACCGAGGCCAACGGCCAACCGGTATACGATTGGAAACTGATGGATGGGATCATGGATGCCATCACCGGGCACAAGGCCTTTCCCTACGCGCAGATCTCCTTCATGCCGCAGGCCCTTTCCTCCCATCCCACGCCTTACCAGAACAGTTCCACCACCGCCACCGACGGAGGCTGCTTCTATCCCCCCACCGATTACGACAAATGGGCCGCGCTCGTGAAAGCCTGGGTCCAGCACAGCGTCGATCGGTATCCGAACGTGGAAAAGAATTGGGTCTGGGAACTCTGGAACGAACCCGATATCTCCTATTGGCACGGCACCGCGGCGGAATACCAGAAGCTTTTCGACTATACCGAGCAGGCCGTGCACACGGTTCTGCCCAATGCCGTGCTGAGCGGCCCGGAAATGGCAGGCGCGGGGAACATCGGCCCGTTCCTCCAGCATTGCGCCACGGGAACGAATTCCGCGACCGGCAAAACCGGAACGCGCTTGGACCAGATCAGCTTTCATGCCAAGGGCGGGACGGCCATGGTGAACGGTCACGTGGAGATGGATCTCGGCAACCAATTGCGCCTGCATCAGACGGGCTTCAAGACCATAGCGGGCTATCCCCAATTCAAGGACAAGCCCATCGTCATCGGGGAAGCCGATCCGGATCCTTGCGCCGCCTGCCCGCAATCCCAGGTCCCCGCCGACGCTTATCGAAATGTCGCCGCCTACGGGGCCTATGAAGCCGCCATGATGAAGCACTCCCTGCAATTGGCCGACAGCCTGGGCGTGAACCTGCGGGCTTGCCTGGCCTGGGCTTGGCTGTTCAACGGCTTCCCGTATTTCCAGGGCTACCGCACCTTGTCGAGCAACGGCATCCATAAGCCGGTCCTCAACGTGTTCAAGATGCTGGGCAAGTTGAAAGGCGATCGCATCCCCTTGGCCAGTACCGGTGCCTTGGGACTCGCCGAGATCCTGAAGAACGGCGTGCGCGGCAATCCCGACATCGACGGCATGGCCGTGAAGAACCCGGGCAAGGTCATGGCCCTGATCTGGAATTACCACGATGACATCGTCCAGGTCGCGCCGGCCAACGTGACCGTCAAGGTGACCCTGCCCGCCGGTTTCCCCGACCAGGTGCGCCTAACCCATTACCGCATGGACACCACCCACAGCAACGACTATACCGCCTGGTTGAAAATGGGCAGCCCGCAATCCCCGACCGCCTCGCAACTCTCCCAATTGAAGTCCGCGATGACGCTGGAGACCCTGGCCGCGCCGGCCCTGGTGGCCGCGGTGAACGGCGTCGTTACCCAAACCTTCGACCTGCCCCGTCACGGCGTATCCTTGCTCGTTCTCGAGGATCCCAGCGTCGCCGGGATCGGGAAAAAGGGCCCAGCGCGAAACGATGGACAGGACGGCGCGATGCTGCTGCGAAGCCATGGAACGGAGCGGATACGGATCACGGAGCCGGGCCCGCACGTCGTCAGCCTATTCGACACGCAAGGCCGGCTTATCGCGCAATACCGTGGGACAGGCCCAAAAACCTATTCCCTGAAAAGCCTCGGCAACGCCCGCTTGAGCTTCATCCGCGTCACAACCGCGCGCGGGGAAAAAATACTGAACGATCTGGTACACTGAAATCCGGATGGCCGACGCCATCAATCCAAGACGGTGACGTAAGCTCCCGATTTCGCGAACCCTTTGGGCCCCGAAATCGAGGACCCCGATCGGGCGCTTGGCGGTATATTTCGGGCAATGAACTTAAGTAATCGCATCGCCGCTTCTTTAATCCTGGCGGCCGCATTCGCGACGGGCACCGCGAGGGCCCAATCCTTCGTGGCCCAACACGGGGCCTTGAAGGTCCAAGGCAATAAGATCGTCGACGCCCAGGGGCAGATGGTCACCTTGCGGGGCATGGCCCTGTACTGGAGCCAATGGAAACCCGCCTTCTACAACGCGCAATGCATCAAATGGCTCAGGGACGATTGGAAAGTCACCGTCGTACGCGCCACCATGGCCGTGACCGACGGCGGCTACCTGACCGCCCCCGACGCGGAGATGGCGAAGATCCGCACCGTCGTGCAAGCCGCCATCGATCTGGGCATCTACATCATCGTCGATTTCCACGAGACCAAGAACGGCAACGATCATCTGGACGCGTCCAAGAAATTCTTCGGGGATCTGAGCAAGGAATTCGGCAAGGTCCCCAATATCATCTACGAGACGTGGAACGAGCCGGACAATACCATGGCCTGGGCCACCGCCATCAAGCCCTACCACGAGGCGGTCATCCCCGTCATCCGCGCCAATTCGGATAACATCATCCTGTGCGGCACGCGCAATTGGGACCAGAGCGTGGACGAGGCCGCCGCGAACCCCATTACCTCCTCCACCAACATCGCCTATACCCTGCATTTCTACGCGGCCGATCATAAGGATCCGCTGCGCAACACCGCCCAGGCCGCGCTCGGCAAGGGGATCGCCCTGATGGTGACCGAAGGCGGCCTGAGCCAAGCGAGCGGGGACGGCACCATCGATACGGCGCAGGGCCGGCTCTGGGCGGAATTCATGGACAAGAACGGGATCGCCTGGACGAACTGGTCCCTGGCGGATCTGAAGGAGAGTTCGGGCGCCCTCAAGGTCGGCTCGTCCCCGACCGGGGGTTGGACACAGTCGCAGATGAACCCTTCCGGGTTGTGGGTATACAACCGCCTGCGTTCGGTCGCTGCCACCGTTTCCCTGGCGCCTCCGACCAGGAAACTTGCGGGTTACCCCTCCCGCCTGGCCGCCTTGGAAGCCCGTTGCGACGCGAGTGGGCGATTGACCCTGGCCCCCGCGAATGGCATAGGCCCGGAATTCCGGCGGGCGGCGGGCGTCTATTTCGCCCCGCTGCTTCCCTGATCGCCCTGGCCGCGTTTCCCTGTTCGATCGATTAATGGCTTAAAATCCCCAAGTAGCATCTAGGCCCCATGGCCGCCCCTGCGGCATGTTCCATCCCGTGCTATGGTTTTGAACTTCTCAAATCATCCGCGTCCCTGCACGCCCAGGCAGTAGAATGCAACCAACTCATGGGCGCGGCCTGGGTGCGGATTGGTTCCCATATCCTCCCCCATCATTCATCGAAAGCAAGACAGTGATCGGAAAATCGGCTCCATCGGTTCCATTAGTTTCATCGGTTCCTAAGAGCAGGTTGCTCGGCATGTTCCTTTTGGCCGCTCTGGGCGGCCCTGCGGTTCATGCGGCCAGCGTGGCGCACGGCCCTATGCGCGGCTGGACGCCCGCCCAATACGTCAACGATATGCTGGTCGGATGGAACCTCGGCAATACCATGGACGCGAATCCCAACGAAACCGGCTGGGGGAATCCCACCACCACGCAGGCCATGATCGATGCCGTGCACAGCAAGGGCTTCAAGTTCATGCGGCTGCCCGTCACCTGGAAAGGCCATTTCGGCGGCGGCCCGAATTACACCATCGATCAGGCCTGGCTCTCCCGGGTGGTGACCATCGCCAACTACGCCTTTAACGACAGCATTTACGTGATGGTGAACATCCATCATGACGGGACGACCGGAGGCTGGTTCCCGCTGAACGCATCCGGCTCGCAGGCGACCGCCATCGCGGGCCAGGTCGCGGCCATCTGGACCCAGATCGCCAACGCCTTCAAGGACTATGGCGATTACATGGTCTTCGAGATCTTCAACGAGCCGCAGGACGGGGCGCCCAACATGTACGGCGGCGGCGATGACCAGAGCCGGACCAATCTGGCCGCGTACCAGACCGCGGCGGTCAACGCCATCCGCGCCACCGGCGGGAACAACGCCACCCGCATGATCGTGCTCCAGGGGATTTCCGCCTCCCCGCTCGCGGTCTCGGTGGCCACCATCCCCATGGTCGACGCGAACACGATAGTCTCCCTCCACACCTACGATCCCGTCCCTTACTCCATGAATTGCAGCCCGAACACCTGGGGCTCCGCCGCCGATTCCGCCAGCATCCTGAGCAACCTGAAATCCGAGCAAAACATGGTGGCAGGCAAGCACGGCACCGCCATCATCGGCGAATGGGGCAGCGAGAATTGCGACGACCAGGATTCGCGGGCTAAGCACGCCTACTTCTACGCCCGGCAGTGCCGGCTCCACGCGATGCTGCCTGTATGGTGGGATGACGGCGCCAATTTCCATTTGCTGAACCGGAAAGCCAATCCGCCCAGCTGGGATTATCCCAACGTCGTCCAGGCCATCGTGGACGGCGCCAAAGCGGGCGCATTCCCGATCGGGATCCTCCCCCGCCCCGGCGAAGGCCGGTTTTCCTGGAACAACGATTTAAAGGTGGAGGCCGGCGTCGTCCATTACGCGCTTCCGGCAGCGTCGCAAGTTTCCCTTAGGCTCTTGAACATACAGGGCGAGGTCGTCGCGAACCTGGCCCAATCCCATCAGGCCGCCGGGAACCACGAAGTGAAGCTTTCGCGCGAAGGCGTCGCGCCTGGTCATTATCTGCTGGAACTGAAGGCGGGTTCGAAGCGGGTTTCGAAAAACATCGTTACTTTCTGACGCAGCCAGGGAGGCGGCGTTGCCTGACGACGCCGCCTCCCGGTTTCCGATTCTCCGACCCGGCTTCATGGGATGACGAAGCGAACGGAATACGCTCCCCCCGCGGTCCACATGCGCAGAAGGTAAACGCCCGATGCGCGGCCCGCTTCGGACGGGCTCCACGACAATAGCCCGCTTTGGCATTCGGCGCCGCTCCATGTCTTCAGTATCGTCCCCCGCACGTCGCAAACCGCGACCCGCAGGTTACGGGTATCACGCAGCATACCGGGTGGCAATTCCAGCATCAGGCGATTGCCCCGCACGTCGAGGCGGACGCCCTCGGGCAGGCTGTTCCGCGGGCTCAGGGAGGTGAAGACGGACTTGGGTTGGACGTAATACGGGGTAGCCAGGCTGGCCCGGGTCTGGTTGCGTTGGGCGATCCACTGATCGACGGGCACCGAGAAATCCTCGCCCGGCGCGAGCTTTACATCCGAAGTATCCAACGTCGGAACCCCTTGCAGGGAATAACGGTCCATCAGGGAAGCACTGACCGCATCTTCCTCCAACGCCACCAAAGCGTACTTGGAATCGATCAGCCCCAGCGCCGCCCCCAGGGAAGCCGGCATGGCGGGCGCGAGAGGATAGAAGGGGCCCGTTCCGGCGGCGCGGGCGAACTGCATCCCGTCTCCCGCGTCGATGACCAGCGGCGTTTCGTCGACGTCCAAATCCGCTTCACCCGGCTTCGACAAGCGCCAGGCGATCGAGCGCTGGATCGGCTGCTTACCGTACACCCGGATGTCGGCGAAGGGAGGCATGCTCCCTCCCGAAACCGGATAGGCGATGGAACAGGAATCCTGGCCGCTCCGCACGACCGCCGTAAGCGACCAGTTCGAGTTCAACGTTCCGGCCAAGCGATCCTGGATGGCGGGCGGAGGGATGAGATACGCATGAGCCATCTGCCCCGCGAAGGAGATCCCCGCGAAGGAACCCAGCATAAAGAAGGACGAGGAGACGTTTTGCGCTAGGATCGGGCTGATGGAAGCGGGATGGGGGACCCCTCCGGAAGCCCACGCTTCAAGATCATATTCGGAAGCGGAAAAGTCGGCCCGGGAGTCCACGACCTGCTTGGTGGCATCCGAGAAGGTCATTTGGAATCCTTTCGTACCGGGGCCTGCGAGGAGCGTCGCCGTCGAGTGGGAGGAGAACGCGTAGGGATACACGACCTTCCCTCCCTGGACCGGAACGAGGTAGCGGAACCGTATCTTCCGCGAGGATCCCCAGGCCACCGGGAAGATGGAAATGTCGTAGTTGTCCTGGCGAATCCATTCCAACAGGACCGGGTCGCGGGGCCGGGGAGGAACGGTCGAATTTCGGTCCACCACCTGCTCATATTCGTTGCGCGCGGTCTCTCCGGATTTCAGCTTGGCCTTCAGGATCTTGTCTTTGTACCACACCAACATTCCGATCACGCTGGAGTTCTCGGCCAGATTCAGGTTGCCCACTATCTCCAAGGCATCCCCGTATTGCTCGGGCCGGGTTCCGCCCACCGTGAATTCCCATTCCAATTCCACGTCCAGGTAATCCGGATACACGGTGATGCGGTAATTTTCCTTGGTGATATCCGCGGTACCGAGCCAGGTCGGACCCTGGGTCGATTGGCTTCGGAAGGTGGCGTGCTGCAAGCCGATAGCCTGGGCGCCGGTGGCGCAAAGGGCGGCCAAGAGCCAAAAAGAATAGCGCATCTGAATTCCCCCGTTCGCGGTTACGAGGGAGCAAAGCAATCGCCGTACCGGCGGGAAAAACCGCGTTTGCGAAAAGGATTCCAGGGAACGGGCCTGAGGCAGGGCTTGCGCGCGCCTATGCCTCCCGAAATTGCCCATCAAGTTTTGATCGGAATCACCCTAGCCGAAAGACCCGATTTCTCTATCTTGGCGATCCTATTCCCGGAGGATCGCATGCGAGCCCATCAGAACCTGATTGCCTTGGCTATCCTTTCCCTGTCCGCTTTCTCTGCCGTCCCCGCCGCCGCCAGCACCACCTATTCGACCAGTCGCCTCCAAATCACCTTTCCGGACGGGTGGCAACCGCTTTTACCCTTCGGTCCGCAGGACTCCCTGATGTCGTTCATCAACTTGGACATCTCCGCCTCCAGTTGGATTATCCTGCACACCACGGATCATCCCATGACCGCCCAGGAACTCGATGCCTACGGCAAGTCCTTGAGCGGCGCGGACCCCACCATCACGGTATCCAATGGGTCCCAAACCCTGGGCGGGAAGTCGTTCATCTATCTCGAATACGACGAGGTCGATACCACCACCGGCGCGAAGCAGCGGACGAGGCTTTATTATACGTACAACGGGTCCCTTCAGATAAACGGAACCCTGACCTATGATCCGTCCGTCGGAACGACCGCTCAGGCGGACATGGAATCGGCTTTGGCCTCCTTGACCGTGGCCGGCACCCCGATCCTCGCCTTCGGCGCCCGGACCCACGCCAGCCTGCCCCCCGCGGACCATGACATATTGGGAAGATCGCGCGCCTTTTCGGCCCGCACCCGGCTTTTCCGCCTTCCGGCGCGCTGAAGGGCGCAGCTGAGGCTAAAAAAGCCGATAACTAATAAAAATGGTGACTTGGAAAATCCGAGAGTCGTTTCTAGCATTCGGAATAACGCGGCCGGTTGGGGTCGCGGATTTCGCTCCCGCTATTTCGTGTTCTTAAATCCGTATCTGATAAAAAGGGGAAAAAATGAAAAAGACCGCAATTGTTCTTCTGGCCCTACTGGGTGTTTTCGCAGGGAAGTCCTTTTCCGCGGTATTGTCCGGGGGGTCCATTACCGGGATCCAGGTGGCTTCCAATGAAACCTTCGCGATATATATCCAGTATTCCGCCCAGCCGAACGTCGGAGCCACTTGCGCTAAATCCGGCTGGTACTACGTGTATCGGAGCGATATGGTAAGCGGGCTCCCGATGAGCACCACCGCTTATACCACTTTGCTTAATTTCGCGGTGACGGCTTACACCAATAAGCTTCCCGTCAACGTGTACAGCTCGAGCACTTCCTGCCCGCTCGAAGCTGTCCCCGCCCAAGTCGCGCACTTCAGCTCTATCGCGGTCCGCTAACCTCCGGGATCCCGATCGGCAAATGAATACGAGGCCGCGGAGTTCTTCCGCGGCCTTTTTTTCGGCTTGGATCGAGAGCAGCCTGGCACGGCCGGGATCAGGTCTCCTGCCCGCCCCGCGCCATGATGATCTTTCCGGTGCGCACCATTTCCTTGATGCCGTACTTGTCCAGCATCAGTTCCATTGAGTCCAGCTTCTCGGTGCTGCCCGTCGCCTGCAGCATCAGGGTGTTCTCGGAGAGATCGACCGTCTGGCTTTTGAAGTGTTCCGCGATCTGGAGGATCTCGGTGCGCTTGTCGGGCGGGCAATTCACCTTGATCAGCGCCATCTCCTTCTCCACCGTGACTTCGCCGGTATGGTCCTTGGCATGGATCACGTCGATGAGCTTGTTCAGCTGCTTGATGATCTGCTCCAAGGTCTTCGGCTCGCCCGAGGCGGTGATGTTCATGCGCGAGAACTTGCCGTTATGCGCCGGCGAGACGACCAGGGATTCGATGTTGTAGCCGCGGCGGTTGAAGACCAGGGCGATGCGGATGAGCACGCCCGGCCGGTTGTTCACCAGCAAGCTAATGGAGTGTTGCGCGCCGTAGGGCGACGGGGTCTTGGCGGCCCGGCCTTCGATCACGGTGAGGCTGGTTTTGGTTCCGTTCAGCATGTTCGCGTTCCTTCCTTCCGGGCCGGGCGAAAAGCCGGTCGCGGGCTTAGTCGTTTGCTTTTCGCCTTGGCTCAGGTGCTTCCCGTGGGTTTGGCCATGGCGGGCTGGTTCCCGTTCTTCTTCGGGGCTTCCAGCACCATATCGGCGTAGGTCAGGCCGGCGGGGATCATGGGGAACACGTTGTCCTCCTTCTCCACTTCGGCCTCGATGATGCAGGGCCCGTCGTTGTAGGCCAGCGCGGCCGCCAGGGTCTTGCCCACGTCGGCGTTGCGCTTGACGCGGAAGCCCTTCATGCCGTAGGCTTCGGCCAGTTTGACGAAGTTCGGGTTGCCTTCGAGGTCCACGCCGGAAAGACGATTGTCGAAGAACAGGCTCTGCCATTGGCGGACCATGCCCAGGTACTTGTTGTTGATGATGAGGATCTTGATGGGCAGCTTGTGCAGGGCCGCCGTGGCGAGCTCCGACAGGGTCATCTGGAAGCCGCCGTCGCCCACCACCGCGATCACCATGGAATTGGGTTTGGCGAATTGCGCGCCGATGGCCGCCGGCATGCCGAAGCCCATGGTCCCGGCGCCGCCCGAGCTGATCCAATGGAAACGTTGATCGGTCTTATAGAACTGCGCCGCCCACATCTGATGCTGGCCCACGTCGGTGGTGACGATGGCCTTGCCCTTGGTGAGGCGATAGATCTCGTCCAGCACGAATTGGGCCTTGAGGCCGCCCTGCTTGCCGTACTTGAGCGGGAACTGCTTCTTCCACTTCGCGATCTGCTTGAGCCAGGCTTCGGTGTCGCCCTTGCGGGCGAGGGGAAGCAGGTCCTCGACCACCAGACGGGCGTCGCCCACGATGGAGCAGTCGGGCCGGATCATCTTGTTGATCTCGGCGGGGTCGATATCCACGTGGATCTTTACCGCGTCCGGGCAGAACGCCGAGTACTTGCCGCAAATGCGATCGTCCCAACGCGAACCGATGGACATGATGAGATCGCAGTGCTGGACGGCCTTGTTGGCGTAAGCGGTGCCGTGCATGCCCAGCATGCCCACGCTCAGGTCGTGGCTTTCCGGAAAAGCGCCCTTGCCGAGCAAGGTGTTGGTCACCGGGATCTGGAGCTTTTCGGCCAATAGTTTCAGGGCGCGATCCGCGCCGGAGATCACCGCGCCATGCCCGATGAGCAGGATGGGCCGCTTGGCCTTGGCCAAGAGGTCGGCGCATTTCGCCAGGGCGGCGGAATCGCCGGCTCCCGGGATGGAATAGCCGGGCAGATCCATCTCGACGTTGTAATTGGGCTCGAACATCGCGCTCGACACGTCCTTGGGAATGTCGATGAGCACCGGGCCAGGTCGGCCGGTCTCGGCTATATAAAAGGCTTCCTTGATGATGCGCGGGATATCGTTCACGTCGCGCACCAGATAAGAATGCTTCACGGCCGGATAGGAAATGCCCACCACGTCCGCCTCTTGGAAGGCGTCCAGCCCGAGCATGGGCTTGATGGTCTGGCCGGTGATGACGATCATCGGGACGGAATCCATCATGGCGGTCATGATCCCGGTGATGGTATTGGTGGCGCCCGGGCCCGAGGTCACCAGCACCACGCCGGCCTTGCCGGTGGCGCGTGCCATGCCGTCGGCCATATGCGTGGCGCCCTGTTCATGGCGGGTGAGGATGAACTTGATGGGGGAATCCACCAAGGCGTCGAAAATCGGGATGGCGGCTCCGCCAGGATGCCCGAAGATGTATTCGACCCCATGCTGGTGGATGGAATGGATTAAGGCTTCGGCTCCGGTACACATCTTATTGGCCATGTTTTGCCTCTTCTAAAGTCAGATCAGGTGTTGAGTACGAAATTATAGGCAACATTCCCGGAACCAGCAACCCATTCCTTTGATTTTTATCAGGATAATTTCGATTTAAATCGCAAATTTGAAATAACTCCCCCACATTCTCTCCAAAAATTGCCAAAAATCCTCGATATAGAATCGATATCAAGCGACTTATCGTCAAATATTCAATTTTAATAGGCAAATACGAGAATACCGAGACCTTATTGAGGGCAAAAGTAGCCAGTCAAGCAGCAAAACCTCTTTTTGAACAGGAGGAAGGACCGCATTCCGACTTAAACCCGTCTCCGGGGTGCTAATTTTCCCGTGTCGCTTTCGCGCTCCCATCTCGTCACAACCTTACACACGCATTAATGACTCGCCGAAAGGAGGAACCCGGCTGGAACTCCGGAGTACCGAAGATCTATACCGCCGCTATGGACCTATGGTCCTGAGGCGGTGCCGGCAACTGCTGCGCGATGAAGACGCCGCCCTGGATGCGCTCCAGGACGTCTTCTCCCGCTGGCTGGAACGTGCCGGGGAAAATCCGGAATATCCATCCAGTTTCTTCTACACCATGGCGACCCGCATTTGCATCGACCGCATCCGCAGCGCCGCCGTCCGGCACCGGAGCGACGATTCGCGGCTGGAGGAGATCGCTTCGGCGGAGGATATCGAAGGCGATTCCCGCGCGCGGCGCTTGCTGGACCGGATCTTCGGGCGCCAGCATGCCAGCACGCGGGTAATGGCGGTGATGCATTACGTCGACGGGCTCTCGTACGAGGAAGTAGGGGCCGAAGTGAAACTGACGGCGGCCGGCGTGCGGCGGCGATTGCAGCGGCTGCGCGAGCACGCGGCGAAATGGAACGGGGAGGGAAAATCATGAGCCCAAGGCCCATGCCGGAACAGATGTTGGAACGCTACCGATTGGGCGAATTGCCCCCGGCGGCCATGGCGGATCTGCGCGCCCGCTGCGAGGCCGATCCGGAACTGCGGGCGCGCCTGGAAGCCCTCGATCGTTCCGATGCGGCCATCCTGGCGGCGTACCCGCCCGCGGCGATGGCGCGCGACCTGCTTTCGAGAAGGGCATCGGAAAAGGATGCGGGAAGGGAAACGGGAACGAATGCGCGGCGATCCTCGCGGGCGGGAAGTCCCGGTCGGCGGCCGGGCTTCGGCCGTAAAGCCTTATGGGCCGCGCCCTCGGGGCTGGCATTGGCCTGCGGCCTCGTGCTGGCCGTGCGCCATCTCCCCGAACCCAGTAACACGCAAGTTACGGAAAGCCCCGCGGCCTACGCGGTCCGGCTCAAAGGGTCCGATGCCGGATTGGCCATCTTCCGTAAAGCCAAGGGAGGCGCCGAGCTCTTGCCCCCGCATTCCCTGGCGAAACCGGGCGATACCCTGCAAGTCTTCTACCATAGCCGCGGACCCGCGTTCGGGGCGATTTTCTCCGTGGACGGGGCCGGGGGGGTCACCTTGCATCTTCCCGAAGAAGGCGGAACGGCGACGGCGCTGCAAACGGGCGACCTTCTGCCTTTGCCGCATGCTTATCGACTGGACCGGGCCCCGCGCCTGGAACGGTTTTTCCTGATTACGGCCCCGCGCCCTTTCTCTGTAGACGGATTCTTGCAACAGGCCCGGGCCGCCTTCGCGGTCCGGCATGAGGCGCTCGATTCCCTGTCGGGGCTGGAAGCGGGCTTCCGCCAATATCCTTATACCTTACGCAAGCCCGGGAAGGGCGAGGGATCGAAATGAAGATCTCATTCCGCTCAACCGGCTACGCATTGGCCTTGGCCATCGCTGCCTTGTCCGGGATCCCGGCTTCCGTGGCCCCGGCCTCCTTTGCTTCGAAGTCCGCCGTCTCGGCGCCCGCCGGCCCGGCGTCCGCCCCTTTGCGCCGCTTCGCCTTGGCCGTTGGCGTCAACGACGGCGGTCCCGCTCGCGTTCGCTTACGCTATGCCGGCAGCGATGCCGCCAACTTCGCCGCCGTGATGGAGCGCTTCGGCGGAGTCGCGTCGCGCGACATGCGCGTCTTGCGCGAACCTGGCCGTCGCGAATTCCTGGAAGCGTTGGCCTCCATGCGCTCCGCGGTGGCGGCCGCGAACGCGGCCGGGCAACGGGCGGAATTGCTGGTCTATTATTCCGGCCATTCCGACGAAGCCGGCTTGTTGCTGGGCCGCGACCGCCTGGACTATTCCGAATTCCGCTCGCGCATCGATTCCATTCCGGCGCGCATCCGCTTGGCGGTGGTGGATGCCTGCGCTTCGGGAGCCTTGACGCGCATCAAGGGCGGGAGCCGCTTGCCGGCCTTTTCGGTGGATCAAAGTTCCAACCTCAGCGGCTATGCCTTCCTCACTTCCAGCTCGGGCGCCGAGGCCTCGCAGGAATCGGACCGCATCCGCGCCTCCTATTTCACCCACTATCTGGTTTCGGGCCTGCGCGGCGCGGCCGATCGCAATCAGGACGGGCGGGTGACCTTAGGGGAGGCCTATGCCTTCGCTTTCCAGGAGACCTTGGCGCAGACCGAAGGCAGCCAGGCGGGGGCGCAACACCCGAGTTACGATATGCGGCTGACGGGAACGGGCGATCTCGTGCTCACCGATTTGCGCGGGACCTCGGCGGGGTTGGTGCTGGCTCCCGCCGTACATGGCCGATTGTTCGTTCGTTCCTCGGCGGGAGATCTGGTGGCCGAATTGCACAAGCAATCCGGGGCCAAGATGGAGCTCGGCTTGGAGCCCGGGATTTACGACCTGGATTTGGACCAAGGCGATTCGCTTTTCCACGCGCTCGTGAAGTTGGATACCTTGGAACATGCCCCGGTCTCCCGTGCCGACTTGAACCTCGTGGCCCGGGAAAGCACGCGGAACCGAGGGGAGGCGGGGCCGGCCGCAGCGTCCATCGGCGCCCCCGATACCGCGCCCTCCACCGAGCCACGCGAAAAAGCAACGGCCATTCCCGCGACCTGGATCCCGGCGCGCGCGGCGGTGGTTCCTTCGCTAGGCTACCCGGGAAGCGGCGCAGGGCCGTGGTCCCATAATCTTTCCGTCAATTTGCTTTCGGGCCGGGCGCAGGACATCAACGGCCTGCAATTTTCCTTGGGTGGGAACCGGGCCGAAGGGCGGGTGGCCGGCGTCCAATTTTCGCTAATGAATTTCGCATCGGGTCCGTCCACGGGTCTTCAGTACGGGGTCCTGGCCAATGCGCAAGCGCGCAACCATACCGGTTTCCAACTCAGCTTCGTCGCCAACAACGCCGACTCCCTCACGGGCCTGCAAGCCGGGGCCATCAACCATGCGGGCCGTCTCGAAGGCGTGCAGGCCGGAGCCATCAATGCCGCCGGGATCGGGGACGGAATCCAGCTGGGAGGCCTCAACGTGGCGGAGAGTCAGCGCGGACTCCAGGCGGGTCTCGTGAACATCGCGGACAGCTCGCGCGGATTGCAGGCGGGCCTTTTCAATTATGCGACCCATGGGGAGGGGCTCGTCCTGGGCCTCGTCAGCGTCGTCCGGAACGGGATGCATGATGCGGAGGCGACCTTCGATGATCGCTCCATGCTGCGGACGGCCTTTCTGCTGGGGGGACCGTACAATTACAACTACTTGTCTTTCGACATGAAGGCGCGATATCCACGCCACTTGTGGGGAGGGAGCGCCGGGGTGGGCGTGCATATCCCCTTGGCTTATGCCTTCGTCGATTTGGATGCGGGAGGCGGCCTGGTGTTCAACGACGTGGATTGGGATAACCAGAGTTACACCGCCCGCTTCCGTTTGATCGGCGGTTATGCGCCCAGCCGTTGGTTCAACGTCTTCGGCGGATTCACCGCCAACCTGGAGATGTGGCCCGCATCGAGATTCCCCAATCTGAACCCCGATCGGAAGGGCGAGCGTTGGGGCGACGAAATCCGGGCGGAGAAATGGCCAGGTTTCGTGGTTGGGGTGAGGATATGAGAAAGCGCGTCTTGGCGGCGGCGCTTCTGGTCCTGGGCGGGTGCATCGAGAATCCCGGCGTGGATAAGGATTTGGCCGATCGGCACAATCGCCTCAGCGCCGACTTCACGGTATCGGAAGCGGCGGATCGCGTGCGGCTTCGCCTCCAGCGCACGGCCGCGGGTACCGAACTTTATCTCGCCAACCTTACCGACCAGCCCATCGATTCCCTGGATTTCTTCGCCCAGGCCTCGGATGAAGGGCCCCTGCTTTATTCCGGCGGCATAGGCGCCGGGAATCCGGTTTTCGACGACTCCCCGGTCGCAGAATTCAACGGAAGGGTGGTGGGCCTGCAAAGCGGGATGGAAGCGGATCTCGGTCCCTTGACCGGCGCATTCCCCCGGAATCTGGATGAGGCCGACCTGATTTTCGTTACCCTGGCGGTAGACTCGATTTCGAATCCGGTCGTAAACCGGCACGTCGGATATTACTCCGGAGTCTTCACGGCCCGGGATTCAACGGGATCGGCCATCGAGGGGACCCTGCGGGGGTTGGTTTCCGATCACGGATTCCACTTCTGGTTGCGCACGGGCAGCCATGTGTGGGGAGCCCTCAATGGGGATATCCGCGGAGACTCGGTTTATGGGATCAAATACGGCGATGCGGTGGACTATGCCAGGCGGTACGCCGCCACCACCCTCGCCGTCGCCCTGGATGCGCGCACGGATGATTCGATTGGATTCGCAGCGGTGCTCAGCGGCTTGTGGGGTCCGGGGAATTTCCTGGACCTACGCGTAACGCTTTCCCGGTCCGATCCCCAGCGCTGGCCCCACATAACCCTTAAAGCGAACCGCGCCACGCTTCCCAATCCACCGGCGGTTGGGCCATGAAGGCGGCGTTAGCGGCGGTGGCCCTTTTAGGATTTTCCGCCTGCCTCGAGAATCCGGGTTTGGACTGGGGGCTGGAGAACAAGCAAGACCTGGCCCGCCGGGAATTCGACGTGAACGGAAATAGCGTGCGCGTCCGTCTCGAGCGCAGGAATGGCGAAACCCGCCTCTATCTCGAGAACCTGGATCGAAAGGATCTGGATTCCCTGGAGTTCGCGATCCAGGTTTGCCCGGACCAGGCGATGTTCGCGATCGCCCAACCATATTATCCGGGGCCGATGCAATTGGTCTACTGCGCCGATCCCATCGCTGAACCCCATGGCACGGCCATCCGCCTGCCTGGCCGCTCCGAAGCCGACTTGGGCCCCTTGGCGGGAGATTACCCGGAAGAACTGAATCGGGTCGGCATCGCTTTCGTTCCGCTCCGCGATACGCGTAACTCGCCGCGACTCGGAAGCGATCGCTTCGGTTATTACCAAGGAACATGGTTGGAGAACCAAATTAAGGCCGCGCCCAGATCGGGCTCGCTACGCGGATTTATCCTCCGTGACGGTTATTTCTTGTTTCTGCTCCGGGAAGCCGGTGTGTATTACGGCCCCTTAAGGGGCGTCCTGGCCGGTGATTCATTGATCGATGCCTACTATCTGACCAATTGGGAATACCACCAGGCTGAGGCGTTGACGGATCCGGCCCACCCTCCGGCCCTCCTCCTTCCCGCGGCCGGGTCCCCGGATTCGCTCGGGTTCACGGGTCGTTTCATCGTCCATTTCCTTCCAGGACGTCCCGATACCCTGGACCTGCGGATTGCCCTGGCGCGTTCCGCCGGCCTCGAATGGCCCAAGCCTGTGGCCGCGATCGATTCCGATCTTCCCGCGTCGAATCCGAAGTGATGCCCCGCATCCACGGATGATGCCCCGGATCGCCTTTCGGAGACACGCTTCCGCCTAGCTTTGGGATCCGTCGCCATAGCGCGCCGAAAGGAGACCCTATGCAAACCCTTAAAGACCTATCCCCCGCCGATTGGCCCCGTGAAAAGCTGATGGAGCGGGGCCCCGGACATCTGTCGAATGCCGAACTGTTGGCCGTAGTATTGGGCCGCGGCCAGCCCGGCAAGGACGTACTCACCCTGGCTGGCGAAGTGGTGGAAACGTTATCCGGCCTGGAAGACGAGTTGACCCTGGACACCTTGCTGGAAATCAAAGGCATCGGCCTGGGCAAGGGCTGCCAGATCCTCGCCAGTATCGAGTTCTCGCGGCGTTTCCTCACGGCGCGAAAGAAGCTGAAGGTGCGCACGCCCAAGGATGCTCTGCCCTTGCTCGGGGCGTTGCGCGCGGCCGCGCAGGAGTGCGTGGTGGTGCTCACCCTGGACGGCAACAACCAGATCATCAAGTCGCATACCATCACGCGCGGGCTCGCCAACCAAAGCCAAATCCATCCGCGGGAAACCTTCTATCCGGCCATCCAGGACCGGGCCGTGAGCATCCTGGTGGCGCACAACCATCCTTCGGGAAACCTGGAGCCTTCGGAAGCCGATTTGATCGCGACGCGGCGATTGGTGGAGGTCTCGAAGACCTTGGGGATCCCGGTGCTGGATCACCTCATCGTGGCGGAGGGCGGGTTCTTGTCGATCCGGGAGAAGTATCCGGCTTATTTCGGCTGAGCGCTCAGGGAGGTATCGTGCCGTTCGGCGACGCCTCAGACCGGGCTGAGGCGCATCAGAGGTATTCCTTGATCCACTTCTCGATGTCGCGCTGTTGATGCAGCCCCACCTCCATGCGCTGGATGACGCCTTGCTTATCGATCACCGCCAAGGTCGGGAAGGCGAGGGCCTGGTATTGGTTGGTCGTGATGTGGCCGATATCGTTGAAGAGCGGATAGGAAAGCTTGGCGGTGGACTGGAAGGCCTTCAGATCCGGAAGGCTTTCCGAACTCACGCCGATGATCTCGAGGCCTTTGCCATGGTACTTCTTGTAGACCGCATCCAGGATGGGCAGCGACATGCGGCAGGGGCCGCACCAGGTGGCCCAGAAGTCCACCAGTACCACCTTGCCCTTGTTCTGCGCCAGCGCGCCGGCGTCGCCGGAGTAGTATTTCCCGTCGAGCGCGGGCGCGGGGCCTCCCACCAGCATCTGGGTGATGACGCGCATGTCTTCCGGCTTCGGGGAGAGGGCCATCTTCTGCTTGAAGGCTTTGCCATCGCGGCCCACGCGCAGTTCCACCATTTCGCCTACGCCTTTGGAATGGATGGTATCCAATAGGGTCTTGCGGCCATGCAGGTCGGTCGCGTTGATGGAGAGGATGAAGTCCCCTTCCTTGAGGCCGGCTTGATCGGCGGAGGTACCGCGGAAAACCTGCTGGACCTTGACCACGCCTTCGGCCGTGGTAGGCGCGTAGGCGGCGGGAATCTCGTTTTGGGGGACATCGGCGATGGCCACGCCGAGCCAGGCGGATGGCTTTTTTGCCGCCTGGGTCGGCGATGCAGCGGGCGCGTCGGGGACGACCGTTGCCCCGACCGAGGCCGGAGCCGAAGCGGGATCGGTCGATTTATGGGCGGAACCCGCCGCGGCAATGCATCCGAGGAAGGCGATGAAGAGGCCCAAACGCGACATTGCGGCTCCTTTCCCAAGCAGGTTTGCAATCTACGAATTTAACTTTGGTCCATGACAATCAGCCATTGGATTACGGTTTGCGTTTGCGCGCTTCCGCTTGGCGGGTGCACGGTGATCGGCGGGGTCATAGGCGCCCACCGGGATGCGGAAATCATCGGCACTCGCGAGGTGGCGCCGACCAAGGCCGGCGATCTTTCTTCCAAAACCGTCATCTACGCAACCCTGGCGGGGAGGGAGCCTGCGAAAGGCCGCTTCCGCGGCGTGTCGGATTCCGCCGGCATCCGCCTGCTTCGGATAGAGACGGCGGATGGCCGGGAAAGCCTACCGCTGGACAGCGTTTCCGATCTCGTCGCCGAAGTCCCTAACCGAGGGCATCTGCTGGCGGGGCTCATCATCGGTGCCGCCATCGACGCCACCTTGGCGGGCGCGGTCTTGGCCATCGTATTCCTGCTGCCCCCGCCGGTCTATTAAAACCCGAATAACCGGGAGAGGAATAATGGCCGCTTATATCGTTTTGATCCGCGGCATCAACGTGGGAGGGAAGTCCATGCCCATGGCGGCCTTGCGGGACATGCTCGCCGGGCTCGGCCATGGGAACGCGAAGACCTACATCCAGTCCGGGAACGCCGTCTTCACCGCGCCCGGGAAGGACGGGATGAAAATCGCGCGGGCCATCGAATCCGCCATCGCCGGGAAATTCGGGTACGAGGCCGCGGTCATCGTGCGCAGCCTCGAGGAATGGCGCGCTTTGCTGAAGGCCAACCCTTATGCCAAGGCCAAGCTGAAGGATGGGGAACGGCTCTTCATCACCTTCCTGGAGGAGGCCCCCGCCAAGGCGATGGCCGCCAAGCTGGAAGCCATCCAGGATCCGAAAGATGAGGTGAAGGTCCGCGGCCGCGAAGCCTTCTTGCTGGTGCGCGGCAGCTACGGGGAATCGAACCTGTCCAACGCCTTCGTGGAGAAGGTGCTGGGCGTGCGCGCTACCACCCGCAATCTGCCCACCACCCTTAAGCTGCTGGAGATGGCCGAGTCGTTATAGCCCCGGCCCAACCTTAGGCCCGATCCTAGATGCGCCCCGCCCGGCCCCGCCTCGGGACCGGCGCCGGACGCGGCCCATCAGTTCAAGAGCCTCACCTCGAAGGGCTTCTCCTGGTTGAAGTCCTGCTCGCTGCCCTTTAGCGACTCGAAGTTCTCCTTGGTGTATTGGACTTCCTGCAATTGCTCCGGCTTCACGCCCTTGGAGACCAGGTAGTCCACGATGGCCTTGGAGCGGGCCTGCAAGAGCGCCAGGTAATCTTCCTTCTTCTTGCCCTTGTACCAGGTGTAGACGCGGATCTCCACTTTCTTGTCCTTGTACTCGGTCAATTGCTTGGCGATCTTGTCCAGATCCGGCTCGGCCTCGACCGTTAGCTCGGCGGTGGAGGAACGGAAGCGCACCAAGGGATAGCTCTGGAGAGGCTGCAGGGCCGGCGATTCATGGTCCGGGCAACCGTCCTCGTCTTCCACGCCGTTCATGGTCTCGGGTTCGTTAGGGCATTTGTCCACGGCGTCCTTGATGCCGTCCTTATCATTGTCGGGATCCGGGCAACCGTCCTCGTCCTCGAAGCCGTCCTTATCCTCGGCCTCGTTGGCGCACTTATCCGAGCCGTGGCATACGTTGGCGTACTTGGACTGTTGGCCCTTCTCCGCCACCCACGGATCGCAGATGCCGTCCCCGTCGTTGTCCGGATCCGGGCAGCCATCGTTGTCCTGGAAGCCGTCCATGTCCTCGGGATCGTTCGGGCATTTGTCCTTCGAGTCGGGAATGCCGTCCTTATCGTTGTCGGGATCGGGGCAGCCGTCGTCGTCCTGGAAGCCGTCCTTATCCTCGGGTACTTCCACGCATTTGTCCGAGCCGTGGCAGACGTTGGCGTACTTCGCCTGCTGCCCCTTCTCGACCACCCAGGGATCGCATACCCCGTCGGAATCGTTGTCCGGATCAGGGCAACCATCCTGATCCTGGAAGCCGTCCTTGTCTTCGGGATCGTGGGGGCACAAATCGTACTTGTTGGGAATGCCGTCATCATCGGAGTCGAAGGCATGCAAGGGCTTCGCGAGCAAGGCAGACGCCATCAAAAGGGCCGCGTAGGTGAGTTTCATGGACAGTCTCCCGAGCGAGGATTCCGGCGGAAAAGTATTAATTATTCACTCGATCGGTTCCATCCTTCAATAGGAACCATGCATAGACGGCTGCGGCCAAGGCGATGGCTCCCGATACCTGGTATACCGCGCGCAACGAAAACGCATGCCATAAGGCGCCGGCGGCGAATCCCGCCAACGCGCCGGGAAGCGTCCCGTAAAAGACCGGCGCGAGCACTTGCAGGGAAGGACGATCCTGCGGCTGATGGGTGCGATCAAGGTAGATCCCGAAGCCGGTGAGCGCTCCCGAGAAGAAGCATCCGTGCATGACGAGGGCCAGGCAATATTGCCAGGCGGAATGGGCCAAGGCCAACCCTCCCAGCTTGAGCAAGGTACCCGCGATCCCGAAGGCCAGCACGGCGCGCAAGCCCCGGCGGCGCAGCATCCAGGCGCAGAGAAGCATCCAGGGGATTTCGCATGCGGTGGAAACCACCCAGGCCAGGCTGATGACCCGTTGCCCTTGGTGCCAGCGATCGACCAGGTAGTTGGCTTGCATGGAGGTGGCCATGGTATTGGCGAAGTTCATGACGCACAACATGATGAGAAGCCGGGCCGTGCGCGGCTCCGCCAGCAGGCGCAAGGAATGGGCGAAGGAGGGACGCGGTTGGAATGGGCCGGCGTGGACGGGCGAAGGCGTTCGCCGGAAATCCCATGCGGCCACGAGCAGGGTGGCGCCTAAGGCGGCGGCGAAGCCGGCGTAAAGGAGCGGGAGATCGGAAAGGCGCGGGAAGCGCATGCTGATGAGGCACCCCGCCAGGAAGCCCGCTGTGCCCAGGCTGCGCAAGCGGAAGAAGGCGTCATGGCCGCGGGACCGCATGGATTCGAAGGCGCAGGCGGCGTTGAGCGGGAAAACCCCGGCGGAGCAGAAGGAGAAGAAGGCGAACCCGATCAGGAGGGACGGGAATCCGTGCAGGCGCGGAAGCACCGCCAGGGATGCGCCGGCGCAAGCCAGGACCAGGAGGAAGGGCAGGCGGGGGCCATGGAAGCGCCGGATGCTGGCGACCTGGAAGAACGGCGAGACGAGGGCGGCGAGTTGGCCGGCCATGAGCAGGAGCCCGATCCCGAAACGGGAGACCCCGCGGTTCTCGAACAGGTAGGCATGGAATTGGCCGGCGGATATGCCGACGAAGGTGAGGAACATGGTGAGGCCAGGGCCGGCCAGGGAGGCCGGCGACGCGGCCGTTTCGGGGACATGGGGTCGCTTCGACGCGTCCGCTCTTCCATTTCCCGGTTCCATGGCCCGCCTTCGGAGGCGGGCGTCCCCGATGCAGGAGCCTATCCCAACCCGGTCGAATTATAGCTAACTCAGCGCGGGTTCCAGACGAAGATCGAGTTGCGCATGCCGCCTTGCGTCTGCACGCTGATCAGATAGCGACCGCGGCCCAAGGCCCGGCCGTTCGCATCGCGGCCGTCCCATGTCCATCGCCCCATTTCCCGAGCCAGGCGGCCGGGACGGTATTCGAATACCACGCGCCCTTGCAGATCGAAGATGCGGATGACCCCCACGTGGGCGGGATGCTTCCAATCCAGATACAGGAAGCCCCCGCGGATGGAGAGATCGAAGCGCGGATTCGTATTCTCCTCTTCCGCCATGCGCGACAGCTTTGTGGTGATGACGTTGTCCTGGCTCGCGGCCTGCGGATGGGCCGCGAGGAAGGCGGTGTATTGGCTAAGCACCTCATACTCGATGGACAAAGAAGTTATCGCTTGCTGATTGGCGTTCCCGGTCCCCTGTTGCAAGCTCAATTGCCCAATCTTCTCGCGGGCCCATAGCTTCGGCACCGCCCAGGCCATCGCGTCCTCCGCGCCGAAATCGACGGCATGCGCGAAAGAGACCGGCTGCCCTTGCTTATAGCCCTTTACCGTAATGGTATGCGGCCCGGTTCCGGAAAATTTGCCGCTCAAGCGGTAAGGCAGGCCCCGGTATAAGCGCGCGGAGGTCGGGTAGAGGACGTCGGAAACCTCCAGGCCCCCGAAATCCACCGTCAGGTTGTCGAGTTGAGGCGCTTCCAACCGGCTCCAGGCCGCTTCCACAAGGGGGGCCACGGAATCGCCCGAGACCAGGGGGGTAGCGAAGCCGTTACCCACCTTGGCGCATTCCTCCAGGAAATAACGGTTGAGATTGTCGCCCGCCCCGAAGGTGAATATGGTGGGCTTGGAGGGATGCTGGGAAATGGCCTGCAGGACGGCCTCTTCATTGGTGATGAACCCGTCGGTGAGGAAGACATAGTACCGCTGCTTGTCGGAATGGGTCGGCACCGCGAGGGTCTTATTCACGGCGTCCAGGAGCTGGGTGCTGCCGCCCGCGGTAAGCCCCCGCAGGAAATTCCCCGCGATCGCCTGGTTGGCCGCGGTGGCCGGGACCGGCGTCTCCGATCCGAAGGCATAGGTCACGCCGTCGTTGAAAGCCAGCAAGTCGATGTTATCGTCAGCGGTGAGGCGCGACAGGATGTTAAGAACGATCTCCTTTTCCCGCGCTAAGGGCCAGCCATCCTGCGAGCCGGAGATATCCACCAGAATGACCAATTCCATGGGTCCTCTTTGGCCCGCGAAGGCGGCGGTGTCGGGATACAGGTTGAGCATGAAATACCCCTGGCCTTTCGCATCCGCGGAAACCGCCAGGGAGAAATCCGAAGCCGTCCGGGCGCGCTTGAGGCGCAGTACGTAATCCCGGTTCGGGTAGGTGGCAGCCGTCTGCAACATCACGGAGCGCGTATAAGCCAAGGAGGGATTATCCGAAATGGACAACACCCCCCGATCCTGCAAGGTCATGCGGGTATCGGCCAGGGTCCCGACGGTTATGGCATGGGACGGGGAGTAGATGCCGGCGAGGTCCAAGCCCGATTCTACGAGCACGTTGAACTGGAACTCCGGCCCCGATCGATCCTCGGGGGGATTCCAGGGCCCGCTCCCGGCTCCCGCCCCCGTGCCGTAGCGCGGCCCGATGCGGGTCGGGAACGCCAATTCCAATTCCCCATCCACGTATTTCAGGGGCATGGACAGCTTTATCTCGACCAAAGCCGTGTCGTTCGGCCCCAAGGTGGCGATGCTCTGTTGGAAGATGTTCGGCTTATCCTGTATCAATAAGGCGGCCTGCCCGCCCTGGTTCTTGATGGAATCGTAAATCCCCTGCGCCTTCCCCTTCTCCATGATGGTCGCGACGTAGACCGAGTCCTTGTACTGGTACTTCATCCCGTGTACGGCTCCCTGATCGGGAAGCGGGAACAGGTAGACGGTTTCCGTCTTGGCCCGGAAAGGATTCACGAAGCGCTGGGTGACCACCACCTGGGCGATGGCGTCGGTGATGACCACGTTGACGCGGGTGAAAGACGGGGAGACCGCGACTTGTTGCTTGGTGTCTGGATCGATCATCCCGACCATGGGACCATGCAGGGAGTCGAGGGGGATCTGGCCCAGGGCCGTGCCGACCGCGGCCGAAACGACGAAGATAAGGATGAGCATGCGGATGGCGGCGCGGCGGATCATGCGGGCTCCCGGTCGGGGTTTACGCATGGCAGAATCAATTCCCGTGCCAGGGACGCAAGGAACCGTTCGGAAGCGGAATCAGCGGTAAATCAACGGTATCCCGAAGGAGCGCCATACCCATCGCCGCCGGCAACCGATCTTATGGTCAATCCATGGCGGTCCGTATGTGATCGGATCCGGGATCTTATCGAAGCGGAATGCTTTTACGGAATATCCTTCGGGACCGCAGGGCGCCGTCCCATGCCCTACCGGCCGCATCCACGCCGCCCGACCGGGGGAGCGAACGCGGGTATCGGAACTGCCGGGGAGCGGGGGCGAGCGGCGAAGTACTGCACGGGGCTGAAACGGGGCGCAAGCTATCGGGAATATAACAGGCAAGATAACCCATGGGTTTCGGACCACCGTCCCAGTAGACGGCGGTATCATCGTAGTGAAAAGCGATTTCCAAGGCCAAGCGCTCAAGCTGTCGCCCGCTATCGGCATAGCATTGGCCACCCGTACTCATATAACCCCCGCTTATTGTATAAATGGGAGCAACGCTGGATTGGGAAAGGGAAGATGTGAATATCACCCTGTTATACTCGGGCACTGAGGGTCGGGGCGGAAACAATGCGCAGGATACGATTCTCGTTTGGACCCGGGACAGGCTCGAATCCAAAGCATTAAGATCCAGCGAATCCGTGATTATCGCCATGGGGGGCGGACGACCCGAGAACATAGGGATCTCGATGGACCCCGTTCGTCCCCGGACGAAAGCCGGCGCCGCTAAAAGCAGAAACCAAAAACCGATTCTCATCGGATCCCCTTCCGCCTCGAGGCCCCGCGGTCAGCGCTTGGGGCCGGTGTAGATATACCCCGGGCGCACGATGGGCGTGCCCTTGCCCCCGCGGGCTTCCTTGCGCTCGTACACGATCTGTCCGGCGATGCCGACGCAGCGCGACAGGCCGAAAAGCACCGTGTAGTAGTTTTCGTCCGTGAGGCCGCATGCCGACAGGAGGCAACCCGAGACCGCGTCCACATTCGGGTAAGGATCGGCCGCCTTCCCCTTCTTCATCAAGATCTCGCTGCCGACCTTGCGAAGGGTGACGGCCAGGCGGAAGAGGGGATCCTTGGAGGCGATCTGTTCGCCCAAGCCGTATTGCACCGTCGCGCGCGGATCCTCCACGCGCAGGACGGCATGCCCGAAACCGTAGAGCACCCCGCCCTTGGCCAGCAGGTTCTCCACGTAATCATGTACGGTCTTCTCGTCGGAAGGATCCTTGATGTCCTTGGCGATGGACTTGAGGAAGCGCAGGCATTCCTGGTTGGCCATGCCGTGCAGCGGGCCCGCCAGGGCGGCCATGGCCCCCACCAGCGATCCGAACATGTCTTCCAGGCCCGAAGCGATGGCCTTGCCCACGAAGGTGGACAGGTTCCCGCCGCCATGATCGAAATGCAGGATGGCGAACACCTTCATCAGGCGTTCGAGATCCTTGGAGGCGCCCGGGGCGCCCAGCATGTGCACGAAGTTCTCCATCCAACCCAACTCGGGCTTGGAGGGGATGGGATCGCCCCAACCGGAACGGATGCGGAAGATGGCGGCTACCGCTTCCGGCAATTGCGCCACCACGTTCACGTAGTCCTTGTAATAGTCGCCCGTGCCCTCATACATGCCCATGACGTTCAAGGCGGCCAAAAGCCATTTCATGGGATGGCCCTGCTTGGGCAGGCTGCGCAGATGCTCGATCACGCCGCGGTCGAGGCGCGAATTCGCGATGAGTTCCATCTTGAAGGTGGAGAGCTGGGCGGCGTCCGGCAATTCGCGCTTGAGCAGGAGGTAGATCACCTCTTCCGGCTGCTTGAGGGCCAGTTCGGCGATGGTGTAGCCGCCATAGGTCAGGCCCTTGTACGGATCGACGTCGCTGTTGGGGCAGGTGCCCACGGGGAAGCCGCGCAGGCCCGTATCCAGGTGTTCCTTGGTGATGGTGAAGAGGACGTCGTTATCGGCCATTTCGCATTCCTTCCGGCTTTTCCCGTCTTCCCGCTTAAATGGCGTCGGCGACGAGTTTGGCGAATTCAAAGCACTTGACCTCGCGCGCGCCTTCCATCAGGCGGGCGAAATCGTAGGTCACGGTCTTGGCGCCGATGGTCTTCTCCAGGCCCCGTTCGATGGCGTCCGCCGCTTCCTTCCAGCCCAAGTGGTTGAGCATCATGACGCCGGAGAGCACTACCGATCCGGGATTGACCTTGTCCAGGTTGGCGTACTTGGGCGCGGTCCCGTGGGTGGCCTCGAAGATGGCGTGGCCGCTCATGTAATTGATGTTGCCGCCGGGGGCGATGCCGATGCCGCCCACCTGCGCCGCCAAGGCGTCGCTCAGGTAATCGCCGTTCAGATTGAGGGTGGCGATCACGTCGAAGTCCTCGGGGCGGGTCAGCACCTGCTGCAAGGTGATGTCCGCGATGGAATCCTTGATGACGATGCCCGCGCCCGGCTTGCCCTCGGGGATCTTGACCCAGGGCCCGCCGTCGATTTCGACCGCGCCGAACATCTCCTTGGCCACCTGGAAGCCCCAATCGCGGAAGGCGCCTTCCGTGAACTTCATGATGTTGCCTTTATGCACCAGGGTCACGCTCTTGCGCTTATGCTGGATGGCATAGCTGATGGCGCTATGCACCAGGCGCTCGGTGCCCAGGTAGCTGACCTGCTTGATGCCGACGCCCACCTGCACGGGGGCGGGCCGCGCCGGGGCGCCGATGGCCTCCAGCTTCTTCTGCCATTCCTGCGAGGCCTTCTCGGTGCCGAAGCGGACCTTGCCGAAATCCTTGGGGAATTCCTTGGCCAGGAAATCCAGCACCTTCTTGGCTTCGGGCGAATCGCTCGACCACTCGATGCCGGCGTAGATGTCCTCGGTGTTCTCGCGGAAGATCACCATGTCGACCTTCTCGGGATGCTTGACCGGGGACGGTACGCCCGTGAACCAGCGCACCGGGCGCAAGCAGACGTAGAGATCGAGGATCTGGCGGAGGGCCACGTTGAGGGAGCGGATGCCTTTGCCCACGGGCGTGGTCAGCGGGCCTTTGATGCCCACCAGGTATTCCTGGAAGGCGGCCAGGGTCTCGTCCGGAAGCCACTGGCCTTCGCCGTAGACCTTGGTGGACTTCTCGCCGGCATAGACTTCCATCCAAGCGATCTTCCGCTTGCCGCCGTAGACCTTGCGCACGGCCTCGTCGAAGACGTGGCGCGAGGCCTTCCAGATGTCCGCGCCGGTGCCGTCGCCTTCGATGAAGGGCAGGATGGGCCGGTCGGGGACCTGGAGCTTCTGCTGGGCGTCGATGCGGATTTTTTCGCCCTCTTTGGGCACGATTACATGTTTGAAGTCAGCCATGGGGTTTCCGGTCGGTTGGGAGTCAAGACGGTCGTTTCAACAGGGAAATATAGTATGGTGGTCGGGCGCTGGCGCGAATTTGGCGGCGACGGGGGCGCGATCCGAATGAAGAATTGGCACGCCTACGCCCTCCAATGGATGGCGGGGTTTCCCGCCCTCCAGAAGGGGCGCTCAGAGGTCGTTCTGATCCGGTCCCTTCAGGAAGGGATCGGCTTGGGCCTTGTCGAGGCCGGTAATCGTATGGGTCAGGGTCAGTTGCGTCCCCGCGAAGTCGCGCGACAAGCGGAATTCGACGACCCGGTACCAAAGCCCCTTGGGCTCCGACTTGAAAGCGTGGTTGATGCAAAGGCATTTGAACTTGAAGCCCAACGAATGCGCGGCCGGGTGCACGGTATGGGGCGCCGCGAAAAAATAGCGGACGCTGTCGGAAGGGTTCCTGAAGACCAGCGCGAAGCGTTTCCGTTGCCCCGGCGACATCACGAGTTCCGCCCCGGGTATGGGCTTCCCGAGGGGAGCGTCCTTTTCGTCGGCGACGCTACGGGTTTCCCACAGCTTGGGCCTCCCTTTCACCTCGTAAATGATGATGGGGCCCGGGAAACCCTGGTATTCCCATTGCAGATCCACCTTCACGATCGCCTTGGTAACTTGCGGCGCGGGAGCCGATTGGCCTATGGATGCGGCGAGAATTAGTGCCAGCGCGATCATCGGGCCTTCCCTTCGCGCGCGAAGAGGAGCTTCCCGAAATGGATCCTCTTCCCGCCCTTATCGATCGCCACTTCGAACTTTCCGCCTCGGGCCGGTTTTACCGAGATGAATTCCTGGAGGATGCGGGGTCGGTCCCCGGAGGCCGCATCGTCGTTCCGATTGCAGTCGCGTCCGCAACCGTTGCAATCCCCGTACTCGTCGGATTCGTAATACAATCCGAACAGCCTCAGTTTAAGGCCGCCGGCATCGGCGCGCTTGATCTCGTAATTGCCAAGGGCGAAATATCGGATACCGTCGTCTTCGCCCTGTACCCCCGAAAGGTAAAAGCTGCCGTCGGCGCGCATCCGCAGGGTGGCCTTCACATCTTCCGATGCGTCATTTACCTCGCCTTCGGCCAGATAGGAATCGTTCAGGAGCGGGCCGGCTTTGGCCGCGGCGAAGTCGAGCCGATTACGCGCGATCGCTTCCTTGAGGTTCGCCGTGGGATCGAGCATGAACCAGTCCTTCCCGTCGAAGAACCGGATTTCGCTGAGGACCAAGTCCTGGTAGGATTTCCCCAAGTATGCGTCCACGACCTCCATCTCCAAGCGCTTGCCTTCGAAGGGCTTGGGCAATTCCACTACTTGCGATCCCAGGATATCCTTGAGGACCGCCACCTCGGAATAGCCCCCATCGCCCGTGAACCGGACGCGGCGCGGCCTGGAGTTGGACCAGCAATGCTCCGCCGAGCGTTGGTACCCGTTCCAGATGCGCAGCTTCTCGATGCGACGCTGCCGATCGAAGGCGAACGTGAGGCGGGCGCCACGGGACTGTTTGTCCGTGGCCCATCCGTATTCGAAGCGGGAGTCGAAGAGGAATACGGGGTCGTAGGCCGAACGCGGCTCCAGAACGCTGGAAGCCTCCACGCTCCCGCCCGCCAGGACCGGGACCTTGACGGTATAACTGGCCCCCCGGGGATCCTTGAGATCGATGCCGCATATCCTGAAGCCGGAGTTGGATTCGAAATTGAAGGTCAGCGACCGGACATCGATGCTATCCGTGAATCCGCCCACGGTCAGCGTGTCCCCGTGTTGCTTGGGATAGATGGCTTCCGGCACTTCCCCGGACAGGTTGGAGTCCACTTGCAATCGCAATTGATCGAAATTGAAGAAAATGGACATGTGCGGATCCATTTTGGCTCCGCAGGTATTGATGGATATGCCCTGGACCGGGATGGGCTGGTCGAAGTACAGGTGCAGCTTTACGAAGCGCGCCTTGGGATCGGGCGCCCAGCTATGCTTGGAGAAAATCGAGAAAGGGAGTTCCTCCCCCAGGGCGTTGGTATAGGCCATGGATAGGAATGCATCGCGGGCGTTGGCGGCGACGGCGGCCAGCGCCAGGGCGATTGCGAAGGCTTTCATGCGGGAATCCCTTTCATTCCACGATGCGGTAACCGGACTTCACTGCCGCCTTGGGCAAGGCGTCGAAATGCCACCATTCCAAGGGGAGTTGGATGAATCCGGCTTTCTCCATGATGCGCCGCAAGAGCTTGCGGTCGGCGACCTGGACCGGAGTCAGGGCGCCGGACTTCAGGAAGGCGGATTCCAAGCGCGGTTGGGCCAGGTCGGAGAAATCATCGAATGGGCTTCCCATGTCCATGGCCTTCCCGGAAGCGTCGAGCACGCCCAAATCGACCGCGAACCCGTAGTTGTGCATCGATCCCGTGGCGGGGTTGGCCACGTATTTCTCGCGGGGGGTCCCTTTGACTTTGTCCCAGAGTCGGTATTGGACCGAGCGGGGCCGTAGCGCATCGTAGACGACCAATTTCGCGCCCGGCCGTTCCGCCGCGAGCAAGCGAGCGGCGGAATCCAGTTTCGCGGCCGCGATCCGATGCAGGAAAGGGATGCGGAAATCGCCGTACAGATCCGCTGCGAGGAAATTGTCCGCGGAAGCGTACTTGAGATCGATGGCCAACGCCGGGTTCGCGCTGATGTCCACGAATTCGGCGGAGGCTTGCACCTGCCGCAAGGATTCGCCCGGAGTGGCGGCGAAGGCCGCGCGCAAGAGCAGAAAAATCGGGAAGAGGGCGCGCATGCGGTTGATCAGGGAAAAGCGTAGTCGAAAAAATGCGCGCGGCCGGTCATTGAATCAGCGACCACTGACCAATATCTGCCGGGTTTGGACCAGGCGATCCGTTTTCAACCGCAATAGGCGCAATCCGCTTCCCCCTAGGTTTCCCAGGACCACCTGGTTGGGCCCGGCGGGAAGGAAGGCATCCAACAAGGTCGCGATTAAACTGCCATGGATGTCGGATAACTCGAGACGGACGCGGGAAGGCCGATCGAGGCGGAATTCCACCTTGTCGCCGGATCGCAGGGGACTGGACGGGGCCAAGCCGTGGCCAACGGAACGGGGCTTGCCGACGGCGACCGTCGCCCGCATTTCGGAAATGGATCGCTGCCAAACCCCGCTGGTCCCGACCCCTGCGAAGAGCGTATCGCCAGAGGCCGCCAGGGAATAGATCTCCGACTTGGGGAGGTTGGACTCCACCTCGGTCCAAGAAACCCCGTTGTCCACGGAGAGGTAAATGAACCCGGTGCTGGTTGCCATGAACAGGGAGGAACCGTTGGAAGCGAATACATCGAGACTCGTCTCACTGGAAGCGTACCTGAGGATTTCCCAAGTCGAGCCACCGTCCTGGGAACGGCGTACGACTTCATCTTTCAGCCCCGCGAACAAGGCGCCGCCCTGGGCTAAGAGCTTTTCGAGGCCGGCGTCGGGGTCCCTCCGAAGCGACCATGTGCGGCCCGAATCGGCGGAACGCAAAATGCCGGATTCGGAGCTTGCGAACATCTGACCGTTGAACTGGGCAAAACCTCCGATGCCGCCGTTGTAAATGACGCTATCCTTATCGGAGAACGCCAGGCTGGACCAAGAAGCTCCTGAATCGAGCGAGCGAAGGGGGTTCGAGGATGCGGCCATGAAGTAATTGCCGATGGAGGCGAAGCTTTCGATTTCGGAACCCGGGGTAAGTCCGGCGGACGAATCCCAGTTTGCCCCCGCATCGGTCGAATGGAAAATGGGGCCTTCCCAGGATCCGGCCACGAGATGCCGCCCCAGTATTCCCAAGGCGCCGATATTAGTGTGTTTCAATCCATGGATGCCCTGCGTCCATGTCCGCTGGCTCCGGGAATACCGGTACACGCCGCCGTTGTAGGTTCCCGCGAACAAGTCGTCGCCCCGGACCAGCAGGGCGTGGGCCGAAGCGTTTATCAGACCGCGGTTCGACTGGACCCAGGAATCGCCATTGTCCCCGCTCCGGAAAATCCCGGCCGTGGCCGTGCCCGCCAACAGGCTGGATCCGCTCACCGTCATCGCCAGGACCACGGTGTCGGTCAATCCCGAGATGGTCCGGGTCCAGGTTTTGCCGGTGTCCGCCGATCGGAAGATACCGGAGGAACCGGATGCGAAAAGGTCCGGTCCCCGAGCCAACAACGCGGTCAACCGATCGTCCTTATGGATCCATTTCCAAGTGCTTCCGCTGTCCTCGGAACTCAGGACTCCCCCATAGGTCCCGGCAAGCACGTATTTCCCCATGATCGCGAGCGAAATGATATCGGTGTCGAGGGGAATCCCGGTCTTGAACTGGATCCAGGAATTACCGCTATCGGATGAGCGGAAAACGCCGCTGTGCTCGGTTCCGGCGAAGACATAGGCCGGACTGGCCGCCAGGCAGGATATATCGGTCGGGATTCCAGCGGCGCGGACCCAGGATCCGCCGTTGTTGGCGGTACGATTCAAGCCGGCTCCGCCGGTGACCGCGAAAACATAGTCGCCATAGGCGAGGATCTGCTCGACTTCGTAAGAGAACAAGCCCTGGCCGGCGTCTTTCCAAGTATTGCCGTTGTCGAACGAATGGGCCATCGTGTAGCTGTTATTGGCGAACCAAATCGAGCCTTTGACGCCGATACTGGAAATCTCCAGGGAACTCATTCCGTTGTTGGCCGCCACCCAAGAGCCGCCTCCGTCATAGGAGCGGAAGAGGCCGGTCCCCTTGGTGCCCGCAAACACCGTATCGCCCTTGGCGCAGAGGGCCGTAATCGGCCTTCCGCCACCCGTCGGCCCATCGATGGAAATCCATTGGGCGCGCAAGGCCGTGGCCAAGCAAAGGCCGGCAAGCCCCATCCTGGATGCAAATCCCGTTCCCCGGCGCATGGCACCTCGAAAGATAGTTCTCCTGCGTAACAGAAAGCACAGGATCGGATGCAATCCGGCAATCGTGAGCTATTTTCTTGTTCGCACGAGGTTCCTCGCACGACGCTCGGAGCCAGTGAAGAATAAGGCGATCCCGGATGCGAATAAACCGCAAAGCCCACCTGATTCTCCCGGCCCTTTTCTTGGCATCCATGCCGGTACTCGGAGGCCAGGATGCCTGGGAATGGCAATTCCCCCGGCCCCAGGGCAACGATCTCAATTCGGTTTTCGTGACCGCTCCCGGCAAGGCCGTGGCGGTAGGCAGCGGCGGCGCCATGTTGATCACCTCCGACAAGGGTCAGCATTGGAACCTGCTTCCCTCGCTTGGCCCGGGAAGCTTGTGGGACGTGCACTTTCCCGTGCCCGATACGGGGTACGCCGTGGGCGATTCGGGATGGATCCTGAAGTCTACCGACGGAGGAAGCCACTGGACGCCACTGCTTTCGCATAGGATCGAGCATCTGTACTCGGTTCATTTCGCGAATGCCAGGACGGGATATGCCGCCGGCGATGCCGGGGTCATCATCAAGACCAGCGACGGGGGCCTATCCTGGAAAATGATGGACGGGGGACGCGCCAACTTCCTTTGGAAGGTGTTCGCTTTGGACTCCGCCAACGTTTGGGCCACCGGCAACGAAGGCGGGAAGGGGATGATCTTGCACTCGGCGGATGGCGGAGCCACGTGGGCGGCGCAATTGCAGGATACCCTGCTTACCGTGCGCGACATCCATTTCCGCGACCGCGCATCCGGTTATGCCGTGGGCGATTTCAACGGCTACCTCAAAACTTCCGATGGCGGCGCCCATTGGACCTTGGATGCATCGATATGCCCGTGGGGGTGCCTTGGAATTGATTTCCCGGAAGCGGATACCGGTTATGCGATGAGATCCGATTCCCCGGTGGTGCACAAAACCGTGGATGGCGGCGTCAATTGGTCGACCGATACCTTGCCGGGAGCGCGGAACGCCATTCTGCAAGCAATCGGATTCGGAAGCTCCGGCGACGGGTATATCGTGGGCGTTCGCGGGCAAATCTTGACGGCATCAAGCGCATCCCCGCGAACGTGGCAAAGCACGGAAACCTTGCCGGGCTTGCGGGATCTCGTCATCGCCGCCGCGGGCGTCGCCTACGCCGTCGGAGATGAGGGTACCATCGTGAAGAGTTCCGATTCCGGGCGAACCTGGCTCAGGCAGGAAAGCGGCACCGATTCGGGACTCAAGGCGATCAGTATGCTGGACAAGAATACGGGCTATGCCGTGGGGCGGCAAGGGACCCTGCTCCGGACCCGGGACGGGGACCATTGGACGTCTTTGCCGGGACCCGCATTCAATTGGGAAGGCGTGGCTTTCCCGCAAGCGGATACCGGCTGGGTGGTCGGTTGGTATTTACGCAGCGCCGAGGTGGACGGGGTGATCCGGAAATCCGACGATGGCGGCCTGACCTGGCAAGACCAAGGCCCGCCTCTTTCGGTGCGGATCGAGTGCGTTCGTTTCCTCAATACGTCGACCGGGTATGCCGGGGGCGAGGGCGGCACCATCCTGAAGACCAAGAACGGCGGAGCCTCATGGGTTACCCAGAAGGCCGGATCCGGCCGGATTACGGACCTCTATTTCTTCAATGCCGACACGGGATTCGCCGTCGAAGAAGCCTCGGCGGTACACGGGACCGTGAATGGAGGCGCGACCTGGACCTCCAAGTACAAAGGTCCTGCCTACCCGACGAACATCGCCTTCGCGGACCGCAAGATCGGGTTCGCAGGCGGTTACAACGGCTTCATCAAAACCACGGATGGCGGGGAGACCTGGTCCCCCTTTACCCAAGTGTACCCGACATCGGTCTCCGGTTTGGATTTCCGGGGAATGGCCTGGGGATTAGCGGTGACAAGCCTCGGCGGAATATTGAGGTACATACCGGATCCGGATCTTCCCGTCACGAAACTTTCCGGGTCCGGACGGAAGGGGTATGGCAGCAGAGGCCGCTCTCCTTTCGGCCCGGGGGAATCCCGCGTCGTGCAGGCAGTCGATCCCCGCGGCAAGAGGGTCATTCTGAAAATCGGAGGTGCGCCTGCGCATATGACGACCCCAGCCTTCCCGATCCCCCTTCCGGCTGAAAGCCCTTGAAGATGGCCCTGCGGGAAACGCAGGTTCGCCGGATTCGTAAAGCCGCGTTGAACGTTCGGGCGGAACCGGCTATGCGCCGGACTTCCGTACCATCACCGGAATGAATTTCGAAGTCGGCGTATTGCTGCGCTCGGCCACGCTGTCCAAAGGCACCAGCACGTTCGTCTCGGGAAAATAGGCGGCCGCGCAGCCTATCGGTATCTCGTAAGGCTTGGCCTTGAAACCGGGCGCCATCCGCACCGTCCCGCGGGAATCGGTCCCCACCAGGTCCACCTTCTCCCCTTCCGCCAGGCCGCGCGCGCGCATGTCCGCGGCATTCAGGAAGACCACCCGCCGTTCCCCGAACACGCCGCGATAGCGGTCATCCAGGCCGTAAAGAGTGGTGTTGTATTGATCGTGGGAGCGCAAGGTCATGAGCCGCAACTCGCCTTCGCGGAGCACGATCGGATCCAGGGCCGCCGCGACGAAGCGGGCCTTGCCCCCGGCGTTCTCCCATTCCCGCCGGCCGGCGCTGTTCCCCAGGTAGAATCCGCCCGGTTGCTTGATCTTGGCGTTGAATTCTTCGAAGCCCGGCACCACTTCCGCGATGCGCTCGCGAATGCGCCCATAATCGCCGGCCAGGCTTTCCCAAGGCACCTTGGAGGCGGGCAAGGCGGCCCGCGCCAGACCGGCCACGATGGCAACTTCCGAAAGCAGATGAGGCGAGGCGGGCCGCTTGCGGCCGGTGGAGGCGTGCACCATGCTCATGGAATCCTCCACCGTAACCTGCTGGTTACGTCCTTCGCGCAGATCGATCTCGGATCTCCCCAGGCAAGGCAGGATATAGGCGTGGCGGCCGGTAACGAGATGGCTGCGATTGAGCTTGGTGCTGACATGAACGGTCAACTCGCAGCCGCGCAGAGCCTGTTCGGTTCGATCCCCGTCCGGCGTGGCCGCGGCGAAGTTGCCCCCCATGGCGATGAAGGCCTTGATCTTGCCTTCGGCCATTCCCATGATGGCCTCGACCACGTCGGCGCCGTGGCCGCGCGGGGGAGCGAATCCGAAGGCTTTCTCCAGGCTGTCCAGGAATTGGGCCGAGGGTTTTTCGGTGATGCCCATGGTGCGATCGCCCTGGACGTTGCTATGGCCGCGCACGGGACATGCTCCCGCCCCTTCCTTCCCGAGGTTGCCGCGCAGCATCAGCAGATTCACCAGCATCTGGATGGTGGCTACCGCCCTCTTATTCTGGGTCAGGCCCATGGCCCAACAAGCGATCACCCGCCCGGAACGGCAATAGAGATCGGCTACCTCTTCGATTTCCACGCGGGGCACGCCGCTTTCCCGTTCGATGGCTTCCCAGCCCTCGCCCCGGATGTCCGCGGCGAACGTTTCGAATCCCTCGGTATGCGCGCGGATGAAGGCATGATCCAGAACCTGGCCGGACCGGGCATCTTCGGCCGCGAGCACGGCCTTGCAAAGGCCCTTGAGCAGGGCCAAATCGCCGCCTACCAAGGGCGTCAGGTAATGGGTAGCGAGATCGGTGGGAGTGTTGGCCAGCATCGCCATCGCATCCTTGGGATGGATGAAGCGCTGCAATCCGGGCTCGCGCAAGGGATTCACCGCCACGATGGGCGCGCCGCGGCGGCGCGCCTGTTGCAAGGTGCTCATCATGCGGGGATGGTTGGTGCCCGGGTTCTGGCCGATGATGAAGAGGCAATCCGCGGCGTCGAAATCGGCCAGGGTCACCGTGCCTTTACCGGTGCCGATGGAATCGCTGAGCGCCACCCCGCTGCTCTCATGGCACATGTTCGAGCAATCGGGCAGATTGTTGGTCCCGAATTCCCGCGCGAAAAGCTGGTAGAGAAAGGCCGCCTCATTGCTGGTCCGTCCGGAAGTATAGAAGGCCGCCCGATCGGGATGGCCCAAGCCCCGTAGGATCCTGCCGATACGGGCGAAAGCGTCTTCCCAGGCGATGGGCCGGTAGCGATCGGAAGCGGCATCGTATTCCATGGGATGGGTCAGCCGGCCTTGCTGCTCCAGCCAGAAGTCCGATTGCGCGGCCAATTCCTTCACCGTATGCTTCGCGAAGAATTCCGGATCAACACGTTTCGTAGTGGTTTCCGCGGCCACCGCCTTGAGGCCGTTCTCGCAGAAGTCCAGGCGCGAATGCTCCCCTTCGGGCCAGGCGCAGCCGGGACAATCGAATCCGCCGGGTTGGTTGACCCTGAGCAGGGCGGCCGTGCCGGAAACCATGGACCGTTCCCGGAGCATGGCCTTGCCGCTGGCGATGAGGGCGCCCAGGCCGCCCGCCACCGGACCCTTGGCGCTTTTCATGCTTCTCCCCGGGTGATCGATGCCGTCAAATCCATAGCCGGGGCATGCGCATGCCCCCGGTCTTCCCAAAAGACCCGCTCGGGATGGCTGTAAACGGTCGCCTTCCCGCCGCGGCAGAAGGCCAGCAAGGTAATCCCGGCTTCGCGGCATAACTTCACCGCCAAGGTAGAGGGCGCGGAGACCGCCAACAAGAAAGGGATGTTCGCCTTGGCGGCCTTTGACACGATCTCGTAGGAGACCCTTCCGCTGATGAAAAGCAGACCGGCTTGCTTAAGCGCGCGTTCCCTCAGCAAATGCCCGATCGCCTTGTCCACCGCGTTGTGCCGGCCCACGTCCTCGCGCAGGACCAACAGTCCGCCATCGGCCGCGAAGAGGGCGGCCGCATGGCTGCCGCCGGTGCGGCTGAATAATTCCTGGGCCGAGCGCATGCGGCCTTCCAGAACGGGTATCAGGGCAAGATCCAAACGCGCTTCCGCCCGGTCGCCGCGCAGGGCCTGGACTTCGAGATCCTCTGCCGACACCTTACCGCATACGCCGCAAGATGCGTTGGAGATCAAGCGGCGCTCGGCCGGTTTCCGATCCTCGCGTGCCGCAGGCTTCCGCATAATCTCGATGGCATCGGAACATCCTTCGCCGGCGGCCGGGATTTCCTTCGCCGTCTCGACATCATCCCAGGAAACCAATTCGCCTTCCCCATGCAAAAGCCCGATAGCCAAATCCGTATCCTGCCCCGGGGTCCGCATGGTCATGGAAAAAGCCGCGCCATCGACGAGGATTTGCAACGCGGCTTCCTCGGCCAACGCGTCATCGACGGTCCGGAAGCGGCCCTCTTGGGCATGCAAAGCCTGCACGGTTCCGGTTCCTGAAGCTGCGACGATATCCATGGAGACCCCCAAGGGAATTGAAAAATTAGCAAAACCGGGGCTCGGCATCCCAAGCGGGGAAACGGGACGCCTTGCAGCAGGGCCCGCCATGGACGAACAATGCCCGGCGGTTTAGCTACTATCTGAAAGTTATATGGCAACGATGCTACGAAGAAGGTTGCTGCGGACTTTTCTGGTCGCGCTGCCGTTCATAGCCGGTTGCGCATCGGAAGGGCTCCTGGGGCCGCCGCCGTCGGCCCATCCCAATGGGATCGGGCGCATCGGCGATGGCACCTTGGCGGATCAGTTGGAACTGATCCGCGGGAATCATCGCCTACCGGCGCTGGCCGCGGTTATTTTCGGCCCGGACACCATTTTCGA
Source organism: Fibrobacterota bacterium (assembly GCA_019509785.1). Lineage (NCBI taxonomy): Bacteria > Pseudomonadati > Fibrobacterota > Fibrobacterota bacterium. The sequence continues at coordinate 108,924 of JAEKLQ010000021.1, forward strand.
ATCCGCTTCCGTCGGAGTTCGGGCGCTGGGGCACGATGAGCGCATCGGCCCCGATGACCTATGGCATATCGGCTCCCTTACCAAATCGATGACGGCCACCGTGGCGGCGATCCTTATCGAGCAAGGGCGAATCAATTGGTATACGACCTTGGCGGAAGCCTTCCCCGATTTGCCCATGAGGCCGGAATACCGATCGGTAACGTTGAAGGATCTGCTCACGAATTCTTCGGGGATGGTCGCCGATGCGACAAGGGCGCCCAGTTGGAATAGCCAATCGGGGTCTACGCAAACCATTACGGAGCAAAGGCTTCAATTGGCGAAAGAGTATTTATCGATGAAACCCGATTCCCCCGTCGGGACGTATAACTATTCCAATGCCGGGTACATCATCGCCGGAACCATGCTGGAAAAAGCCACCGGCGAATCCTGGGAGGAACTGATACAAAAGCTGCTTTTCACGCCGCTTGCCATGGCAAGCGCGGGTTTCGGACCGCCACGCGGGACGGGCCCGGTCGATCAACCCTGGGGGCATTCCATCGTCGATGACGGATTCGCGCCCGTTCCCCCGGGCCCCGACGCGGACAATCCTCCTGCGATCGGACCCGCCGGAACAGTCCACGGGGACATGGCGGATCTCGTGAAGTATTACCAGGTCCACCTGAAATCGGGGATGGGCCGGCAAACAGGAATCCTTTCCGATAGTTCCTTCCGGATTTTACATACGCCCGTGCCGGGTACGATCTATGCCTGCGGATGGGGAGTGATCGATAAGGCCTGGGCCGGGGGCGTCGCTTATCAGCATGAAGGAAGCAATAAATTCTGGCTGTCGGATATCTGGCTGGCGCCCGAGAAGGGATTCGGCATGCTCGTTTTGAGCAACGGCGCCGGCCTTAGGGCCAGCCAAGCGGAAGACGATGCGATTGCCGCTTTGATCACCCGCTTCAATGGCGAACCTCCGAACTGAAAATCCCGTGGCGAATAAAACCAAGCTGATTCGCCCCCTGTTGTTCGCATCGCTATTGCTTTCGCGCGAAGTCCTGGCGGGCGAAACGATAGAAGCGCCATTCCCATCGACCCGCGAAAGCGCCGACGAACATCCTATGCAATACGTCTCCCTTACCTTTTCGCCTCTCAGCCTCCTGATACCCGAAGGTGAAATCGGCATCGAGATGAGGAAATATGAAAAGTTGGGGCTGGGGGTTGTCGCCGGGGCGGGAAGGATTACCCAGGTATCCCCGGGCGTGAAATTGCATCTCTCGATCTATGATTTAGGCATACAAGCCAACTACTACGCGGTAGGAAGTTTCCGGCACGGAATGCAATTGGGATTCCGGGGAGTATACGAACATTTCGCCAATCCCTTCGTCCATCAACTCCCGATATCGGGCAGCAACTTCAAGTTAGGGTCTTGGGTAGGCTATAAATACGTGATGAAGGTAGGTTTGACCTTCCAGACGCAGATCGGCTGCCAATATATCTGGAATCACGAGTCGGACGGAATCGAAGGCGGCACGAACTCCAAAAGCGAATCCCTGGCGCCGCTTCTCGAACTCGATCTCGGCTGGTCCTTCTAACCGAACCCAACGGAGCGAGGGCCCCTCCTAGAGGTTTGTTCCTCGTCCCCCATTCTCCAGAGCCGCTTCCCCGTGCGGCCCCGATGCGCCCACCCGCTATCCCGCTCTCCAAACCCCACCCCATTCCCCCGCGGGCCTTGCGCCCAGGCCCGCCGGGGCCGCAGGCCCCGCCTTCTCTCCCCTCTCCCCATTCCCCTCTCTCCCATTCCTACCCACCCCCTCTCTTCGCGTTCCACGAAGTAGGGCCCGGGGCTTGTCACGCGCGGGGCCGCGGCCTGGCCGGGTCGAGTCGCGGCGAATCGAGGCGGGCGCAGCGCGGCAATCGCGATCGATTCAATGGATCGATAGCCCGCATACCTCAACCATGGATTACAGAGGGAAATTTGCGGGCGAAGCGATTCCCGCGCGAAGCAGCGATTACAACGTACCGTCGAGCCTCGTCTGAGCCGCGCCGCGACCCGTCCAGGCCGCAGACCCACCCCTACAAAGACCCGGTCCCTACTCCGGCTTCCACTTACGGATCTTCATATACTGCGGAAAAACCTCCGGCTTGAAAATCGACTTGTTCGCGAGCAGGCGCAAACACTCCTGTATCCCCTCCGTGATGGAAGGATGCGGATGGATCGATTTCATGATATCCGCCACGCCCTTATCCTGATCCATCAGATGCGCGATCACCATGATGGTGTTGGATGCCTGCGGCCCGGCGGCGCGCATCCCCAGGATGCGATCCTGCCCGTCATCGCTCACGAGGATTTTCACGAACCCATCCGTGCGACGCATGGCGATGGCGCGGTTCAGCAAGGCGTTGGAATAATAGGCGACCTGGTATGGGATGTGGTTCGCCTGGCATTGCATCTCGTTAAGGCCCACGGCCGCCACTTCGGGATTGAAGAACATGATGGTGGACATGTTGCTATAGCGGAGCGGGTACTTGTTCTTGAGGTACATCGCCTTTACCGCATAGCGGCCTTCCATCTCGGCCACGTTATACAGGGCCGAATGCTGGGTCGCATCGCCCACGGCGAAGATGTTCCCTTTCACGCGGCAATCGCCGTCGGTATCCAGGGCGCCGCGGGAATTGATCTTGATGCCCACCTTGTCCAGGTTCAGGCGATCCAGGTTCGGGGTCCGGCCCACGGATACCAGGGCCACGTCCACTTCCAGCACCATGGAGCGGCCCTCGTCGTAGTCCACCACCACCTCGAGGAAATCGTCATGGTGGATGATCTTGCGGAGGATGGCGTTGTGATGCACTTCCACCCCGCGGGCGGCAAGGTTGGCGTTCACGAATTCGCTGATGTCCGCGTCTTCGCTGGGCAAAACGCGCGGCTGGCGATCGAGCAGATGGACCTTGGTCTGGTGGAAATTGGAAAAGATGGTGGCGTATTCGCAGCCGAGCACGCCCGCGCCGATGATGAGGAAGCGCTTGGGGAACTTCTTCAGGCTCAGCACGTCGTCCGAGGTGAGGACGCGTTTATGATCGCAAACGATGCCGGGGAATTCGCGCGGCTTGGACCCCGTCGCGAGGACGAAAAAATCCGCCCGGATGGTTTCCGTCGTGCCGTCGGGATAGGTCACCAGAACCGAATGTTGATCCAGGAACGATCCCCATCCCCGCTTCAGGGCGATCGAACCCGGTCCTTTCCAGCGCGGGGCCGTAAAGCTTTCCACCTGGGAAAGGATCTGGTACTGCTTCTCCTTGGCGGCGTTGATGACCGTGTCGCGCACCTGTTCGTAGTCGACCGCCAGGCCGGCGGCGCGGTAGCCGCGGTCCACCGCGGCGGCGGTGGCGTAGTCCTTGGACAGCTCCCATAAGGTCTTCGAAGTCATGGCCCCGTGCATGATGCCGGCGCCGCCGATGTTGCCGCCTTCCAACATCACCACGCGCTTGCCGAAATCGAACCCGCGCATGGCGGCCGCGAAACCGCCGGGGCCCGATCCGATCACGCAAATGTCGTACTTATCCGGTTCCATGAATCACTCCGCGGGAATTTTCCCCAAGGATACCTAATCCAAGTCCGCTTTTCCAGTTCGCGCCCGATCCGTTTCACTGAACCGCAAGCGGATCCCGTCGCGGAGCGGGGCGCTTCAGCCGGCGCGGGCCCGGGCCATCAACGGATCTTCGATGCCCGCTTCCGCGAAGCCTTTCGCCCGCAGCAGGCAGGCCGGGCATTTGCCGCAAGGCGGGTAATGCCCTTCATAGCAAGTGTGGCTGAAGGCCAGGGAATCCAGCGCCCCCAGTTCGCGGGCCCAGAGCACCGATTCGGCCTTGGTTTTGAACATGAGGGGCGTATGGATATGGAACTCCCCTTCCGCATGGCCCAAGCCGAGACCCAAGGCGCGTTCCAGGCTCTTCAGGGTGGCGTCCCGGCAATCGGGATAGCCGCTGTAATCGGTTTGGCATACGCCCGTGACAAGATGCCGGATTCCTAGAGTGAAGGCGTAGCTGGCCGCGTAGGTGAGGAAGATGAGGTTGCGTCCCGGCACGAAGGTGTTCGGTAGGCCGCTGTCCGGTACGGGCGCGATGGCCAGGTCCGGATCCACGAGCGCGTTGCCGCCCAACTCGCGGAAGAAGTCCAGGCGGAAAACCCTTAACGGGACCGCCAGACGTCCCGCGATGGCGCGCGCGGCTTCCAACTCGGAAGCGTGCCGTTGCCCATAATCGAAGAAGACCGCCTCCACCCGCGCGAAAGTCCGCAAGGCCCAATGCAGGCAGGTGGTGGAATCCTGGCCCCCCGAGAACACGACCAAACAGGCTTCGGAAGACAATGCCCGATTCATCGCAGCCCCAGTTCCTTATGCAATTGGAAAGACAATCGCCAACGCGGCCGGGCCATAACGGCCTGGATGGTCCTATCGCGCTCGGCCCTACTGCGCGCCGAATCGCGCTCCCCGCCGCCCCACGGCGCGGTCCGGATTTCCTTCGGCTGCAGGAAATAATGCTCGAACTCCGAGTCCTCGAAGAAGGAAAGATCCTGCCCTTCGTAGACCAGCTTCAATTCCTGCCCGCGCTTCAAGACCCATTTCCCCTTCTGCGACAATTTGGGGCTTACCGTCACCCAATCCACCCCCAGGGTTTCGGCGGAAGTTCCGTTGGTTTCCATGGAGACGTAATACCCGGCCGCATGCAGAAGCTCGACCAGGACGCGGAAGCCCGGCTGGAGGGTCGGCTCGCCGCCCGTCAGGACCACGAACCGGCAAGCCCCGAAGCCTGCCACGCGTTCCAGGATTTGCGCGGGGGTCAGCTTCTCGCGGGGCGAGAAGTCGGTATCGCAGAAATCGCAGGCCAGGTTGCAACCCGTCCCGCGCACGAAGACGGCGGGTTTGCCCGCGTGGAATCCTTCCCCCTGGAGGGAATGGAAGATTTCGGTGATACGCAGGAAGGGTTGGCTTGGCATTGATGTCGGCGCCGGGATTAAGGGTCCTTAATACGACCGGACCCGGCGGCCCGCGCGGGCCCTTGGGACTTCGGCGCCGCCCCTAAAGGTAGCAACCGCGCCCCGGCCCTGAAAGGCCGACGGCCCGGCCGCCGGGAACCGTTCCCGCCGATGTACCTTTTGGAAAGGCTATGCAGAACGATTCCTTCGAAAAATCCCAAAGGTACCTGAACCAATTGCTGGGCTACCTGGAAGGATTGAATAGCGAGATGGAAAGCGACTCCTCCGAGGCCGCCTCCACCGGGCCCTTGGGGCTGCCGGCCCGTATCGCGGCCATCCTCACCGATAGCGGTTGGCTGGAAGGCCTGCATCTCAAGGCCCAGGGTTGCCTGTCGTCGGACTTGTTGGAGTTCGTCCGCGTCGTAGGCTACGCATTCGAAATCGAGGCTTCGCCCTTGGGCGCGTTCAAGCTCCCCTTCATCGATAACGAACTGGTCATCCAGCGCAAGACGTTGAACGCCTTCATGGAAAAGGCGTGGTTGGCCTACCATGCGGCCCTTCTCTCCGCCTACGCCCTCAAGCCCCTCCGTTTCGAACGCGTCCCTTCCGTGGACGGGCTGGAAGAAGTGGTCCGCATCCGCGAAGCCCCCTCCGAGACGGACGAGGGCCATTCGCCCGCATTGCGCGCGGAAGCCCTGCATAGCCTCAACAACGCCCTGGCCGGGATCACCAGCTACGTGAGCCTGATCCTGGAAGAGCGGATGGATGATGAGGATTTGCAGGAGAAATTAGGCTTGGTGCTGGAGGCGGCCAAGCGGGCGGCTACCCTCGTGCCGGCTTGGGAGTAGCGCTTAGAACCCGTGATCGATCTGCGCCTTGGCCCGCAGTTCTTCCTTGGCATCGCCGGCCAATCCCAAGGCGGCCCCGGCCATGAGGCGGGAATGACGCCCGAAGGCGACGATCAAGGCGGGCTGGATATCCATCGCCAGGTGATTTTCGAAATCGCGGGACTGGCTGGATGCGATGAGCCCGAGCTCGAAGGACAAGGGACGGCCCGGCATCAGGACCGGATACCATCCGGCTTCGAAGGCCGTCAGGGCACGGTTATAGACCAGGGCGTCCAGAAAGCCTAAGCGGAGGGCCAGGCGCGAATCGAGGATTTCGAAATGGTGGAAGCGGGAAACGGCGGCGAAGGAAAGCCCGAAGTCCCTGTCCCCATTGGCCGGCACCAGCAAGTCCGCCTGATAACTGGTCCGTGTGCGCGATTGCCATTTGCCCCCGAAGACCAGGAAAGGCACGTGATCGTTCGTGCCGCTGCCCCATGCGGTCTGGATGCCCGCCCCCAATTCCACGTCCGGCGCGGCCCGGAACGCCAAGGACACGGGGATCTGCCAGATGTCGGTGTTGCGCGAATCGATGATGGCCGCGCCGGACAAGTGCAGGGTTTGCGGGCGGACGCCGGCGGGCTCCAGATCGTAAGAGGCATAGTGGATGGGGTTGAAGGCGCTCGCAATGGCCGGCAGGGCCAGGCAGGCGGCGAAGGCCCCTGTAACCGCCCGGTTACGCACGTTCCGCATGGGTATGCTCATGCCCGAAGTATAGGTTATTCCCGTCCCGAAGCGAGAGCGTCCCGGAAGGCAAAAATGTTATCTTGGGAACCATCCCATGCCGAAATCCAAACGGAAATCCCCATCGCCGCGTAAGACCGCGCGCAAGGCCACCCGTAAGGCCGCCGCGCCTTCCGATCCGGCCCCGCGGCCAGGCTGGACTGATGCCTCCATCCTCCGCATCGCGCGCAAGTCCATCCAGGCCCTGAAGCCTTACGTGCCGGGCAAGTCCATAGAAGAGGTGCAGGCCCGATATCAGCCTAAGATGATCACCAAGTTGGGCTCGAATGAGAATCCCCTCGGAGCCAGCCCCAAGGTGATCGAAGCCCTGGGCGCGGCCCTTCCCAAGGTCAGCCTATATCCGGACGGATCCAGCGGCGCCCTGCGCCGGGCCCTCGCCGAATGCTTCGGCGTCGAGCCCGGGCAAATCATGGTCGGCAACGGCTCGGACGAGGTCCTGCTGCTGATCGCTGCCGCCTTCCTGAACCCGGGGGAAAAGGTCCTCGTTTCCGAGAACACCTTTTCCGAATACGAATTCGCCGGCCGGGTGATGGACGGGAAGATCGTGAAGATCCCCTTGCGCAAGCATCGCTATGATCTGGCCGCGTTCAAAAAGAAGTTGGCCACCAAGCCGAAGCTCGTCTTCCTTTGCAATCCCAACAATCCCACCGGCACCTATTTCAGCCATGCCGAGCTCGAAGCGCTCTTGCGCGCGGCCCCGCCCCGCACCTTGGTGGTGGTGGACGAAGCTTACTGCGAATACGCGGACGCGCCGGATTTCCCGCGCTCCTTGGAATTGCTCGCGGCTTATCCCAACCTCATCATCAGCCGCACCTTCAGCAAGATTTTCGGAATGGCGGGCTTGCGCCTGGGCTATGCCTTCGCCCATCCCTTGATCATCCGCGAGACGGGGCGCGTCAAGACCCCTTTCAACGTGAACCTGCTGGTGCAGGCCGCGGCCCTGGCCGCCCTCTCGGACGGGGATTTCAAGCGGCGGTCCATCGCCAACAACCTCGAAGGCCGCGCCTTCCTGGAGAAGGAATTGGCGGCGCGGGGACTGGATCCCTTGCCCACCCAGGCCAACTTCATTTGCTTCCGCGTGCCCCGCCCCGCCGTGGACGTTTGCGAGGACATGCTGAAGCAAGGCCTGATCGCGCGCGCCTTGAAGAGCTTCGGGCTGGAGGATCGGATCCGCATCACCATCGGGACGCCGGATCAGAACGAACGCTTCTTGCAAGCCTTGGATGCGGCCCTAGCGCCGCATCCATAAGCGCCAGGCTCGGGAACCGGGCTTTACCCGGTCACTGATGCGGACCTAGCCCGTCACTTCCATCGCCAGCATGGTCAGATCGTCGTGGTACGGCTCGCTGCGGATGAATACCGCCACGTCGTCGAGGATGGTCTTGATGACCTTTTCCGGCTCATGGCCCTTCCCCCGCGACATCAACTCCAACAGTCGCTTGATCCCGTAGAATTTCCGTTCCGAGTCCATGGCTTCGAGCAGGCCATCGGTGAAGATCAGGTAGCGATCGCCATGCAGCAAGTCCAGGATGACCTCCTCCATCCGATCGGAGAATTCCTTGCCGGAGACCATGCCGAGCGCGAGGCCCTTGGGGTTGATCGGCTTGGGCGCGTTGCCGTTGTTGGCGTGCTGGATGAGCAGGGGCGGATGCCCCGCGCGCGCGTAGGACATGGATTTTCCGTCCTTGTCGATGATGAGGCAGAGCGCGGTCACGAAGCTCTTGTCGTCCAAATCCTCGATCATCAACTCGTTGACGGCGCACATCAGCTTCTTGGCCGAGGTTTCGTAGCGCGCCTCGGCGCGGAAGGTGCTCCGCAGCATGGTCATCACCAAAGCCGCCGGGATACCCTTGCCGCTCACGTCGGCGATGACAACCACCCAATTGCCCGAATCGGTTTGGAAGTAATCGAGATAGTCGCCGCCCACCTCGTAGGCCGGATAATAGACGCCCTTCAGGTTGATACGCGGGATGGAGGGCTTCTCCTGGGGCGTGAAACGGCGCTGGATATCCTGCGCCACCTCGAGCTCGCCCTGCAGGCGCGCCTTCTTCTCCACTTCCTGGAAATTGTTGGCGTTCGATAAGGAGACGGCGGCCTGGGCCGCCAGGGTGTTGAGCAGGATCTTCTCCTGTTCGAACCAGGCCGCGAAGGCGGGCGGCGCGAAGAGCTGGACCACCGCGATGGACTTCTCCTCGACCAACAGGGGCAAGGCGACGTAGACGGGATAGGCATCCATGCCCGACCATTGGATGGAACCCAATAAGGCGTCGGCGCGGCGATCGGCGGCGAAGAGGGTTACCGTCAGAAGACCCTCGGCCTGGGCCGCCAGGGCCTTCTCGCAAGACCTTCGGGCGGACGCGTCCGAAAGCCGGGGCGTGGCCAAGACGCATTCATATCCGTCCCGGCCGCGTTCGCAGAGGGCGGCCTCGATGCCCGGGAAGCTGCGCGCGAAGGTGTCCAGGATGGCCGGGATGAGCTCGCGGCGATGGTTGAAATGCGCCAAGCGGTGGGCGGCCGAGTTCAGGAAGTTAAGTTGGTTGACCCGCGTTTCCAGGCGCTGGTTCGCCTCTTGCAGCATCTGCTCGTTATCGCGCAAGGCGCGCTCGGTGCGCAAGTGTTCCTTGATCTCCTGTACCAAAGCGGCGGTGCGTTCCTGCACGCGCACTTCGAGCTCCTCCTTGGCCTTGCGAATGGCCTCCTGCGCGGCCAGCCGCTCGGTGACGTCGCGGGAAATCCCCACCAGCCCGGTGATGTTCCCGTCCTTGTCGTAGAGGGGCACCTTGGTGGTCGAAACCCAGGCATCCGGGCGGCCCGTAGAGAAAGTCTCACGTTCCACCTTATCGATAATCGGGACGCCCGAGCGGAGGATCTCCTGCTCGTCGTCGTAGGCCTGCTGGGCATGCTCCTTGGAGAAGAAGTCGAAGTCGGTCTTGCCGATGGCATCATCTAGGTTCTTCAGGCCTTCCAGGTGGATGCCCCGGCTGACGCGGATGAAACGGCTCTGCCGATCCTTGAAATACACGGCGTCCGGGATATTCTGGAGCATGGCGTAGAGAAGATTGCTTTCCTGCGCCAGCGCTTCCTCCGCGCGCTTCAGGCCGGTCACGTCGCGTGTGATGCTGCAAATGCCGACGACCTTTCCGTCGGCGTCGCGCATCGGGATCTTGTTCGTGAGCACCTGCATGGGGGAGCCGTCGGGATACCGTTCGGTTTCCAGCTTGTCCAGGATGGACTTACCCGTGGTGAGCACGTACTGGTCGTCGGCCAGGCCGGCTTCTTCCCTCACCCGATCGGGATTGGTTTCGAAACCCGTCTTGCCGATGAAGACGGACGGATCGGTTACGTCGCGCAAGGCCGCCATGCTGCGGTTCACCCAGGTGAAGCGGCCTTCCTTGTCCTTGAAATAAATCAGATCCGGGACGTTGTCCGCCAGCACCAGGAACGGACGTAGTTGCTGCTCCAAGGCGCGATTCCTCGCGTCGAGGCCGGCTATGCGCAGCCGGAGCTCCTCTACGTTTTCGTTCCCGGCGTTGCCGGACATGCCTGTGCTTTCTCCCGACATTAACTAACCCCTCAAGCCCGCGGATGCGCCTTGGCGTAGGTCTCTTTGAGCTTCGCCATGGATACGTGGGTGTATTTCTGCGTAGTGGACAACGAGGCGTGGCCCAGCATTTCCTTCACCGCCATCAGATCCGCCCCGTGATCGAGCAGGTGGGTCGCGAAGGAATGCCGCAGCACGTGGGGGGACGACTTGCCGCGCCGTCCCATCGCCCGTAACCGGTCGGTTACCGTCCGTTGTATGATGCGGTTGCCTACGGGCTTCCCGTGGGCCGACATGAGAACCGCCCCGGCCGCCGGGATCCCCCGGGCCGCAAGCAAGGCCTTGTATTCTTCGAGGCACGCGCGGGCGGAGGCGGTGACGGGCACGGTGCGATAGCGGCCGCCTTTGCCCAACACCCGGACCGAAGATCCGTCGCGGGCGATCTGGTTCCACTTGAGCCCGGTCAATTCCGAAAGCCGCAGGCCGGAGCCGTAAAACATTTCCAGGCAAAAGCGGGTACGGATGGCTTCGAAGCCGGCCGGCTCTTGATCTTCCAGGACCCCGTTCAGGAACTCTTCGCCGGCCACCGTGACCAGCTTGCTGTCCTTCCGGGGGAAGGCGATGGTTTGGGCGGGATTGCGGGGCAAGCCGCGCTCGGCCATATATCCGCCGAATCCCTTGAGGCAGGCCAAGAGGCGCGCCTGGCTGGCGGCCGCCAAGCGGCGGGCTTGCGCGGAGAGGAAGGCTTGCAGGGATTTCTTGTCGAGATCGGCCGCGCGTTCCGGGCCCCGCTTGGCGGTCCAAGCCAAGAGCTTGCCTAGGTCGCGCCCATAGGCGGCCAAGGTATGCGGGGAACAACCTCGCACATCGCGCAAGTCCGCGAGGTAGACCTCGATGGCTTGCGGTAGGGTCCAGGAATCAGGCTCCAAGGCGGCCAATCCTATCCTTTCCGTTCCTACTATTTCCCCAAATAGTAGTAATCCGAGGCGCCCGGGCCCGCTTCCGGTCGTTTCATTGCAAGCGCGCGAATTGGATCTTAAAGCCCTCCTCTTCGGCCATGTCAAGGGTCCAAGGCTTGATCTTCTTCTTCTCGCGGTCGAAAATGATGAGCAGCACCGGTTTTTCCGGGTTGAGCAGGCCGGTGCGCGCGACAACCCCGGAATAGCCGGTGTACTTGCGGTATTTCTTATCCTCGACGATTACCACGCGGGATCCCACCGGGTAAGCCGGCACGATGGTGATGAAAGCGTCGACGACGGCCCGGTTGAGATGCGTGCCCGCGCCCTTGATGATGAGGCGCATGGCCTCATCCGGGGTTTGCGGGGCCACCGTGCCGGGACGGGGATTGAGCATTGAGATATAGGCATCGGCCACCGCCGCGATTTCGGCGTAGCGGTGGATCATGCCCTTCTTCGGGCTCAAGGTCTTGATGGGGATCTGATTATCCCCTCTCAGGCCGCGCGGATAACCTTTTCCGTCCTGGCGCTCATGATGCTGGTAAGCGACGTGCGCGGTGGTAATGCCGATGCGATCGTTCTGGCGCAGGATGGCATAACCCAGGGCGGGATGCTCGCGATACAGGTTCGATTCCGCTTCGGTCCATTGGCCTTGCTTGTTGAGGAGGGACGCCGGCAAAACCACCATCCCGAGATCCATCAGGAGGCATCCGAGAGCCAGTTCCTCGATTTCGCGTTGGGTATACTTCAGCTTGGTGGCCAGGAGGATGGCGGTGACGGCCACGTCCAGCGCATGCTGGTAGTTGTAGCCGCTTTTGGTCCGGATGGAATTCAGGTTGACGGCCACGGGCTCCTTGCCCAGCAGCTCTTCCATGATATGCTTGATGACCTTCTTGATTTCCTCGACGGCGATGATGTTCTTGAAGCGGGACGCATCGGCCAGGATGGCCTTGATATTGGCCTGGGTGGCCGTCTTGATCTGGGCCACCTGCCGCAGCATGTCGGAGTTTTCCTTGACCACGAACTGGGATTGCAGGGAAAGCTGCTCGTTGACGGTCTCCTCGGGGATGGCGATCTCGGTGCCCTCTTCGGCGATCCACGCCGCCGAGAGTTCGATTTCCTTCATCTTCCCGATCACGCGCTCGTTGATGACGTTGCCGGCGGATAGCAAAAGCTCTCCCGACTCGCTCACGATCGAGCGCGCCAACCGCATCCCGGGCCGGATTTCCTCCAAATTCAGTTTAATCATGGCTCGGTCTAAACATGGCGCGTCCCCATTGTCCGGAATCGCCCCCGAGTTGTCAAGATGACAAGTTCACGGACCCGTCGCCCGCTCGTAGCCGAGGCCCGACAACCAAGTGCGGCCGAGGTAGCGATGATATCGGATGGCTTGCCGGATGCGGAAACCCTGCCAGGCCAGGCCCATGCCTGCGGCGATCTGGAACGGGCGCGCCGCTACGCCCACGCTGGCTTCCACTCCCGGATGCGGCCGGATCGAAAGGGAGGCCAAAGCCTTCCAGGCGCCGTCCCCGGACTTGCGGAAATCCAACCGCAGGACTTGGGCCAAAGTCCCCGGATTCCCGCTCGCATCGGGATCGCGGCTATCCGCCTCCAACCCGATTTGCATGACCCGGCCCGGCAAGGTGGCGGCCGGATGCAGCGGCAGGCCCGCCGCGAAAGCCCCTACCTTAAGGCGCGGCCAGGGCCGCCAAGCCATGCCGGCCTCTTGCGACGGATCCCATGCGGGCGCCGCCCCCGCCAAGGCGGCGCGCCAAGCGCTGATGCCGTAGCCGAGATCGAGGGTCCCGGGAAAAGCATCCCGCGACAGGATCCGGACGGACGGCGCCAAGCGGAATCCGTGCTCGGAATAGAGGCCCGTGATCGATGTAACCCTCCAATCGCATGCCAGCCCGGCGCGTTTGCCGTCCCAGGACGCGCCGACCTCCGCGACGCCCAAGTCGTCCATGCCGTAAGGGCGATGGGAATCCAACCTGAGCCCGAATGCGCCCGGGCGCAGGGCCGCCGGATTCTGCCCGAAACCGGACCTTTCCGCAGCTGTCGCCGCGCCCGCACCCAGGGTGGCGCCATACTCTCCGGCGGTGGGCGAGAGATTGGCGGCTTGGGCCATGGCCGCGAGCCAGAAGCCGGCCGCCACCGGTATCGCTTTCATCTTTCCCCCGCTACGATGGCCCTCTTGCGCGTCCGTCCGTCGCCGAAAGTCAGGCAGAGCACGTAGGCTCCGCGCGGCAACGCGCGGCCGCCGGCGCCGCGGCCGTCCCACGCATGCACGCGCCTGCCCGCTCCCCCCCGGCCGATCTCCCTTACGATGTCCCCTTCCAGGCTGAAGGCGCGTAAGACGTAGTCCGCGCCTGCCGGAGCCAGCACTTCCACCTCCAACGGCGCCTCGGGAAAAGCCGTGCGCCCGGACAAGTTCCAGCCGGCCCCCGCTGGCAGGTCGTTCCCAGCCTCCGGTGCGCCCGGCTTGATGGGGCCCCAGGACAGGGTATCCACCGCGATTCCCGCCAGGCGGAGGATCAGGGTATCACCGGTGTTACGTAAGGCCCGCCAGGGCTCCGGCCGCACGACATTAGCCTTAATGGGGCCGAAACGGGCCCGGAAGGCCGCCGTATCCGAAGTAAGGATGATGCGCTCGCCCGGATCCAGGACTCCCGCCTTTGTCTCCAGCGCCATGGCATCCACCGTGGCCAGGGACAAGGCGATGCGACGGCCCGTCCCTCCCGACACGGAGGTGACGTTCCGGATTTCGACCCACTCCGGAGCGCCCCCCTGCCCGACCGCTTGGAAGGCCCCGAAGGCTAACGGGCCTCCCCCGGGCTCGCAGGCGACGGCCATGACATTGTCGCCGGGGTTTTCATCCGGGCTTAAGCTGGCCGACACCCGTCCCCGGGTTCCCGCCGGGATCCTGAATTCCAAGGTGGCGGGATATTCGCCCGCGGAGTCGAGGGAGACGGAATCAAGCGTCGCCTCGGGAATACCGTCCCAATCGGAGTCGAGGCGCAACGCCACCCATGACCGCGGAGGGGGCCCCGATCCGCGGCTTTCCACGGTAACGCGCACGCTACTGCCGGCGGCTTCGATCCCCGCGAGGGCGAGATCCCGGCCGGCCGGGGCCGTACTCCGGCTGTTGCGCGAGCCAGGCGTTGCCGAGTCGCCGCCCGCCTTTCCCGCGAGGGAAGGCAGGAAAGCCGTATAGCCGGCGGCCGCATCCCAAGTGTTTTCCCAACTCGTCCCGGGACGCGAGGCCGGCGCCGTCACGTGGAAGTTACCCCCGGCCCACGACACGGCCGCATCGAGGGGGCGGCCGTTTACCAGGGTCATGCCGGCCCACCCGCGGGCGCACGCGATCCCGGCCCGCGCATAAGCGGTAGAATCCCGGCAAATCAGGAAGCAGTCGGAAGGTCCCAATAAAAGCGGCCCCAGGAGGAAGCTCTGCCCGTCCACGGTAATCGTGACGCCGTCCAGACGGGTGCTGTCGTTCCCGGGGTGGCCTAGCTCGAGGAATTCACCTTGGGCATCGAGCCAGGCGGCCGGATCGGCGAGGATTTCGGATAGGATGAGGGCCGGGGTCTCGCTGGCGGCGATCGGGGCAAGTGAAGTAAAAGCGAGCAGCGCGGGCGGGAGCAGAATGCCGTAATGGGACCATCGCGTAAGCATGCTGCGGAAAATAAACCCGCGATTCGGGGGCGGTTGAGCGAGGCATCACACGAATGATGGGCGCGCCATTGTAGCGCCAAAGGGAGCGCCAATGGAGCGCCAAAAAAGTGGGAGCCTACTGAAAAAAAGATTTCCGAGGTGGCGGAAGGTCGCGCCATTGGAGCGCCGGATGACGCGCCAATGGCGCGCCACAGACGGCAGAACGACGGGACCGGTGGAGTTTAGGTAGGAATTTACGTTGGGATTTAGTGGCCCGGGAATTGGACCAGGGAGAAGACTTCGTGACCCATGTCGCGCAGCTTGCGGCTGCCGCCCAAATCGGGCAAATCCACGATCACGCCGCAGGCGGCCACGACGGCGCCGATGCGCCGCAAAAGCTCGATGGATGCCTTCATGGTGCCGCCGGTCGCCATCAGGTCGTCCATCACGATCACGCGTTGCCCGCGAACGAGCGCGTCCTTATGGATCTCCACGCAGTCGCGGCCGTATTCGAGCTCGTATTCGTAACGCTCCACTTCGGCGGGGAGCTTGCCTTGCTTCCGGACCGGGATGAATCCCGTGCCCAGGCGATCGGCCACCGCGGACGCGATGATGAATCCCCGGCTCTCGATCCCGATCACCGCATCGACGCGAAGGTCGCGGTACTTATCCTCGAAGGCATCCGTGCTGAGGCGGAATCCCTCGGCATCGTTCCACAGGGTCGTGATGTCGCGGAAGACGATGCCGGGCTTGGGGAAATCGGGGATGGCGCGGATCTTGGAGCGGATGCGCTCGATGCGCTCCATCTCCGTCCCAGCCCCGCTCCGGGCGGCTTTGCTGGGGCCTCCGGCCGCCAGCATCTAGTCCTTGCGGGTGACGCGCGGCGCCAGCTTGGGCTTGAGGTACATCGCGCGATCCTTCGCGGTGAGCGTCCCCATCGCCTTCTTGAGAAGGGACAAGAGCTCCTTGCGCAGCGGGTAATCCGCATCGAAGTGGATCATCTGCCGGTTCGCGTCCTTCTTCACCGTGATGACGCCGCCGCGTAGCAGATTCTTCAACTGGGTCTGCACGCCGAAGAGGGGCAGCTTCAGGTTGATCGTCAGCTCGCGCGGATACGTTTCTTTATAGACGCTCAGGTACAGCAGGATTTTGGCGCGCGTGGCCGATCCGATCAAGGAGCGCAGAGCTTTCATCTTTATATTCCCCCTTCACTATCCGGGTCATCCCCGAATGTGATACTTCTTCAGGCTTGGTGCGGATTCGGCGATTAGCCCCATGATCCGGGCATGCGCCTCTTCTCCCCCCTGGGTTTCCCGCACCGGGACCAAAGGTAGATAAAGAGGTGAGTTGAAGAAGGTCGCTAATGGGATCGGATTCTTGCGGCAGAACACCGCCTTCACCATCGGATCAAGCGCGGCTTGTATGGCCGCGGCTTGCTTGCGATCTCCGCCACGGAACGCCCGGATTAGGGACAAGTAGTCCCGGGATACCTCAGGAATGTTACCGCCCGCGGTTATGATTCCGCTTCCGCCCAGTTCGAGTATCGCGTAGAGCGCATCATCTTCGCCGCTTACTAGGGAAAATTCCTCGGGAGAAACCTTAGAGAGGACCGCTTGCGTGTCCTCTCGATATTTCCCGGGAACCTTGAAGTCCACGGCCTGCTTTAGACCAATGACATTGGCGTTCCGGGACAAGTGGACGAGGGTGTCCGGCTCGATGTAGCTCGCTGTACGTCCCGGTACGTTATAGATGATCAGCTTCGCGCCGGTCTCGCGCGCGAGCGTTTCGTAGTGCCGGACCAGGCCTTCTTGCGGGGGGTTATTATAGTAGCCCGTGACGCAAAGGCATGCCAAGGCTCCGGCGTCCTTGAGGATCGCTTGGATCATGTCCACCGATTCGCGCGTGCTGTTCGACCCCGCGCCGGCGATTACGGGAACGCGCCCGTCCACGTAGTCCACCGTGAACTTCACGAATTCGATATGCTGCTGATGGCTCACCGTGGGGCTTTGCCCCGTCGTACCCACCGGTACCAGTCCGTCCACGCCGGTCGCGATGAGATCATCGATGATGTGCTTCGCTTTGGCATAATCGATCGAGTTGCGGAGGCGGGCCGGATCATCGTCCTTGAGGGGCGTGAACAGGGCCGGGAAAACGCCCTTGAGTTCCCGACCGGTTGAAATGCTTCTGCGCTTGGTATCAGCCATTTGCCTTCTCGACGAGTAGTTCCGGATGTTGCTCAAGGAACTTGGTGCTGTATTGACCTTTGACAAACAAGGGGTGCTGCAGGATGCGTTTGTGCAGCGGAATTGTGGTCTTCACGCCGACGATGACGAATTCGTCCAAGGCGCGCAGCATGCGGGCGATGGCCCACTCGCGCGTGGGCGCGTGCACGATGAGCTTGGCGATCATGCTGTCGTAATTGGGGGGCACTTCGTAGCCGCTATAGCAATGGGTATCCACGCGCACGCCCATGCCGCCGGGCAAATGGAAGTCGGTGATGGTGCCGGGAGAGGGCCGGAAGTCATGGAAGGCGTCCTCGGCATTGATACGGCACTCGATGCTATGGCCCGCGAGCATGATGCTTTTCTGGGAAAACTCCAGCTTCTCGCCCGCCGCCACCAGGATCTGGGCCCGCACCAGGTCGATGCCGGTCACCGCTTCGGTTACCGGATGCTCCACCTGGATGCGGGTATTCATCTCCATGAAATAGAAAGAGGAGTCCTTGTCGAAAAGGAATTCGATGGTGCCGGCGTTGTAATAGCCCGCGCCCTTGGCCCCGGCCACCGCCACCTTGCCCATCTTTTCGCGCACTTCGGGAGAAACGGCCGGGCTCGGGCTTTCCTCGATCAGCTTCTGGTGTCGCCGTTGGATGGAGCAATCGCGTTCGCCCAGATAGGTCATATTCCCGTGCTTATCGCCCATCAACTGGATCTCGATATGCCGCGGCTCGGTGAAGTAACGTTCGAGGTACACGCTGCCGTTGCCGAAGCAGGCCAGCGCCTCGGCCGAAGCGACCGGGAAAAGCTTGGTCAGTTCCTCTTCGTTCAGGGCCACGCGCATCCCGCGCCCGCCTCCGCCCGCAGTGGCTTTTACGATCACCGGATAGCCCACCGCCTTCGCGGCCGATATGGCTTCCTTCAGGTTATGCACCAGGCCCTCGGAGCCCGGGATGGTGGGCACGCCGGCCGCCTTCATGGTGGCCTTGGCCTGCGACTTGTCGCCCATGGACCGGATGGCCGCCGGCGAGGGGCCGATGAAGGTCATGCGGTTCTCTTCGCACATCTCGGCGAACTTGGCGTTCTCGGAAAGGAAGCCGTAGCCCGGATGGATGGCGTCGGCATTGGTCAATTCCGCCGCGGCCAGGATCTGCTTCATGTTGAGGTAGCTCTGCTTCGAGTTGGGCGGCCCGATGCAGATGTCCTCGTCGGCGAAATGCACGTGGAGGGAATGGTTGTCGGCGGTGGAATGCACGGCCACGGTCTTGATGCCGAGTTCCTTGCACGAACGGATGACACGCAGCGCTATTTCGCCCCGGTTAGCGATCAGGATTTTCTTAAACACCCTGCATCCAGCTCCGGTCGGAGGTGCCCTCGACTCCTTTTACCTTGAGTTCGAAATCGTCGGGATTGCTGGCGCTGCGCAAGGCGGTCTCATAGCTGATCAGGTCGTCCTGGTAAAGGCGGAGGATGGACTGGTCGAAGGATTGCGATCCGTATTGGGTGTACCCCTCGCGGATGCTGGCGTCAATCATGTGGGTATTCTCGGGTTGGTTCAGAAGTTCACGGACGGTGGCGTTGTTGACCAGGATTTCGCATGCGGGCGCGCGCCCGCGGCCGTCCTTGCGCGCCAACAGGCGCAAGGTGATTACCGAAACCAAGGTACTGGAAAGCATCAGGCGCACCTGCTGATGCTGGTGCGGCGGGAAGAAGGAGATGATGCGGTTCACCGTCTCCACGGCGTTCATGGTATGCAAGGTCGAAAGAACCAGATGGCCGGTGTCCGCCGCCGACAAGGCGATGGACATGGTCTCCTGATCGCGGATTTCCCCGACCAGGATCACGTCCGGATCCTGCCGGAAGGCCGAGCGCAAGGCGGTGGCGAACCCGTTGGTGTCCGAAGAGACCTCGCGCTGGGAGATGATGCTCTTCTTGTCCTTGTACAGGAATTCGATCGGATCCTCGATGGTGACGATGTTCGAGGAGGTGACCTCGTTGATATGGTCGATCATCGAGGCTAGGGTGGTGGATTTGCCCGAGCCGGTGGTGCCGGTGACGAGGATGAGCCCACGCTTGCGCAAGGAAAGATCCCGGATGACTTCGGGAAGGCCCAACTGCTCGAAAGCAGGGACCACGCCCACGATGGCGCGGATGGCCAGGGCGGCCGTGCCGCGCTGCTTGAAGGCGTTCACGCGGAAGCGGCCGATGTTGCGGATGCCGATGGCGAAATCGATCTCGTGTTGTTCGTCGAAGCGCGTCTTCTGGTTGCGGTCCATCAAGTCGAGGATGAACTGCTCCATCTGCTCCGGAGTCGTGCGGTCGCCCTGCAAGCGGTACAACTCGCCATTGATGCGGAAGGCAGGCTGCCCGCCCACGCGCAGATGCAAATCCGACGCGTTGCGTGCCACCATCTCCTTCAGCAAGGCTTCGACGTTCATTCTTAGCCGGGCCTGATCCGGAACAGAACCGTCCCGTATTCGACCGGCATCTCGTTCTGGACGCAGACTTCCTCGATGACGCCCGTGACGTCCGATTCGATCTCGTTCATGATTTTCATGGCCTCGATGATGCAGAGGACCTGGCCGGACTTGACCGCGGTGCCGACGGTGACCAGCGGCGCGCCGCCCGGCGTATTGCTGGCGTAGAAGGTCCCGACCATGGGGGAATTGACGTCCTTGAACTTGCTCGCGTTCGCCGACGGCCCGGATGCCTGCGCGGCGCCGGAGGCGGCAACCGCGACGGGAGCCGCTTGAACCGAAGCGGGCGCCGCCGGAGCGGAAATCGCCATCGGCATGGACATCATCGGCGGTAAGGAGGCTGCGTGGGCGACTTCCTTCTTCAGCACGATCTTAGAGGTTTCGTCGCTGAAGCTGATCTCGGTGAGGCTGCTCTTATCCAGCAGCTTTACCAGGGAAGCTACGTCGCTCAGTTGCATGTTTTTCCTTTCCAATGTCCTGTGGGCCCGATCCGTTGCGGCCCCGGAGCCGTACCTGCCGCGGAAGCTATTTCTTCCGCTTGGGTACCTTCAGCCCCGGCCTGGGCCAACGGGGATCCGATTCCGGCCCGCGATCGCCCTCCGCCTTGGAGGCTTCGATTTCGGCGATCCGCTTCCGGACCGATTCGTTCTCGGGTTCCCGCTCTTGGAGCTGGCGGTATATCTGCAACGCCTGCTCCTTTAGTCCTTGCTGGAAATATATTTCCGCCAGGGTGACCGTGGCAACATTGGCGCCCGCGGCCTGCTCCGGCATTTCCTCTTCCGCGGGATATCCGTCCTCCTCGTCCATCATCGGCGAAAGCTCGGGGGCGGCGGCGACGGGGCCCGCGCCAGCCGCATCCGAAGGCGTCCCGTCCCAGCGCGCATCGGCGACGGCAAGGTCGCTTTCCGCCGTCGCGGCGCCTTTTCCGGTCATGGAAGGGGAAGAGGGAAATAGGGAAGACTCATCTTCCCCTTCGGCCGCGGGACCCGATTCATCCAGCTTGACAATCGGCATTTCCATCGTCACGTCGGGTTCGGGGAACGGATCCGGCATCCCGGCGAGATCGGTTTCGAAAAGGGGTTCTTCCTGGGCGGGAACGGCGCCGGCATCGGCGAACAACTTGTCGAGCCTTTCCGCTACGTCTCCGCCGTCCACCATTTCGATGGAAGCGGATTCGGAAAGGGAGGGGAGTTCCTCGGGGGCCAAGGTATCGAAGGCGGTTGCGCCCTCGCTGCGGGTCGCGGCTTGAAAGGAAGCGGGGAACACGTCTTCGCTGGGCAAAATGAGGGTATCGCGCGCATCGGCGGCGACCGTATCATTCATGTTACCCTGGAAAGGGGGCTCCCGATCCGCCTGGGCGGTGGCGGGCTCCGCGGACGCCCGCGGCGGATCGGGCTCCAGGTTGAAGAGCCTGTCGAGCTGGGCTTCCACGTCGGCCCCCGTCACCTGCGGGGCATCGACTTGCCAGCCGGCAGGCGGCATGGTCTCGGTGGAGAGGATGGTTTCGTCCCCGAAGGACGGCGCGAGCCCGGCTTGCGGCGCAGGTTCGACCTGCGTTGCGGGTTCGGCCCGGGGCGCGGGCTCGTCTTCCGTCGGGACATCGGAAAAAGGCGGGAGCAAGTCCGCGAAGGGGCCGACAGCGGCGGGGGCGGCGGTCGTAGCCGTTGCTGACGAAACCGGAGCCAAGGAAGCCTCGTCGCTCGCCTTCGCCTTCGGGTCGGGGCCGAGCATCGAATCCAACTTGTCGGCCACGTCTTGGCCGGTCACCATTTCGCCGGAGGCTATTTCGGATGGGGCAGCCGCCGCGCGATCGCCGAAAGCGACCGCATCGCCCATGATGACCGTCTCGCCCAGGTTAGGTCCTTGGGCCACCGGCAGATCCGAAGCCGAAAGCGCGGCCGGCTTGGGAGTCTCTTCCTCTCCGGTCAGATTGAAAAGCTCATCCAGGCGCCGTTCGATGTCCTCGCCTTGCACGCGTTCATCCCCGTCTTCCAGATCTTCTCCCGAAGGCGCCGTCCGGGGCAGGTCGGTGACGGAGTTCTCGAAGGATTCGCTTGCGGGCGTCGCAGCATCGGATGCGCCGGGAAGATCGCCCAGATCGAAGGGCTCCGCCTCGATGGGGAAATCGGACGGGGTCTCCAGCGACCGCATTTCCCCGGTCGCGGTGGCCGAAGCTTCCGGCGGCATGTCGGACCGGGGCGCGGCGGCGGTCCAGGTCGCGGTGGCGGACGGCAGCCCGCCCTCTTCCGATCCGAAAATGCTGTCGAGACGGTCTTCGACGTCGCTGCCCGAAATCGGGGCGGGCGCGTTCTCGCCCAAGGTCTCCGGGCCGGTCGAGGTAGAAAGCATGTCCATGGGCCTGGGGTCGGCGGCGGAATCGGAAGCGGGCGAGAAGTCGCCGGCCGGGAATTGGGTCGTGCCCGAGGCCGAGGGGAAGGAATCTTCCAGGGACGCGAGGTTGGGGACATCGCTGCCCGACGGGAGGAAATCGTCGGCCATGTCGTTGAGATTCACCTCCATCACGTCGCCTTGCAGGCCGTCGGGCTTCGCGAAGGTATCCTCATCGCGCCCGCTCGGGGTCGGCGGCGCGTAGCGGCTGGTTTCGGAAGGCGCCGATGCGGCCGGGGCGGTCCCCGTCGATCCCGACCCTTCCAGCAGCGCGCGGATCTCCGCGTCCCAGGGTTCGACTTCGAGGATGGAGCGGTAATAGCCGGCGGCCGCGTCGCCCCATTGGAGCCTGTCCATGATGAGAGCCAGGGAGCGCATGGCGGAGAGGCAGCGGGGATCCAGGCGGAGCGCCGCTTCGAACTGTTCGCGCGCTTCTTCCAGGCGCCCGGCGTCCAAATGCGTTTTGCCTAAGACCACGTATCCCGCGACGTGAGGGCGGGCGCGCAGGCCTTCCAAGCAAAGGCTAACGGCTTCATCCAAGCGGCCTTCGGCGCGCAACGCATCCGCGACGCGGGCGAAACCTGGGGACGCGGCCGATCCCGGGAACTTGCGCTGCAGCTGATCGGCAGTGTAACGAATGCTCATGAATCCCCCTAAACCAACGGATTCCAGGACCCGGGAAAGGGCCCTCAAACCCTCATTATATCAAACCATCCAGGGGAATTGCCTCATCTATCAGCATGATGGGGATGTCTTCCCGGACGGGATACAGGATTTTCCGATCCGCCCGCAGCAGGCCCGAATCCAGCTTCTCCCGGACCGCTTCGCCGCCCCGGTTCTTGAGCCGGCCCGCCTCGATTTCGAGGTTGAGGGACGCGATTACGGACGAATCCGCGAGGGAAACGTCCTGCTTGGTTTCCGGGCAACACAGCATATCCAACAATTCCTTGTCCATATCTTCCTTTCAACCCGCGAATTGGCCGTAAGCCTGCATCTTCGCCAGGCGTTTCTCGACCAGTACTTCCATGTCCACCTTGTAGAGGGCTTCCAGTTCCTCGGACAGCACGCCTTTGAGGAGCCGGTACATTTGTTCGGGATCCCAATGCGCGCCGCCCAACGGTTCCCGGATGATGCGATCGATGATCTTCAGCTCGAACAGATCGGTGGCGGTGATCTTCATCGTCTCGGAGAGATCGTGCTTCTTGGAGCTGTCGCCCCAGAGGATGGCGCTGCATGATTCCGGCGAGATGACCCCGAACCAGGCGTTCTCCATCATGAGCAAGCGATCGCCTACCCCGATGCCGATGGCCCCGCCGCTGGCGCCTTCGCCGATGACCACGCAGAGGATGGGCACCTTCAGCACCGACATCTCCATGATGTTGCGGGCGATGGCTTCGGCCTGCCCGCGCTCCTCGGCGCCCACGCCGGGATAGGCCCCCATGGTATCGATGAGGGTGATGATGGGCAGCTTGAACTTCTCGGCCAGCTTCATGCAGCGCAGCGCCTTGCGGTAGCCTTCCGGATGCGCCATGCCGAAATTGCGGCGGATGCTTTCCTTGGTGTCCTTGCCCTTCTGATGGCCCATCACCATCACGCTGCGCCCGTCGAAGCGGGCCAGGCCGCAGATCAAGGCCGGATCGTCGCCGAAGCAGCGATCCCCGTGCAGCTCGATGAAATCGGTGAAGATGTTCTGGAGGTAGTCGAGCGTATAGGGCCGGCCGGAACGCCGCGACAGTTCCACCCGGTTCCACGCGGAGAGCTTGCCCGCGATCTTCTTCTGCATCGACTCTTTTTTGGCCGTCAGATCCTTCACGTCCGACTGGTTGATCTCCCCGGTCTTGAGGAGGTCCTCGATCTTGATCGACAACTCGACCACGGGTTGCTCGAACTCGAGATGGGGACCTTTAGGAATGGGCATAAGGGTTCCTTGCTTGGCTATCCGGTTGCGTCATTTCCGAAAATTCAAATCGATCAGGCTCATCTGGCCGGGCTCCGGTTCGCCGACCAGAAGCTTCACTTCCAGATCCTTGGTCCCCTGCTCCGAGAGCAGTTTCACCGCGGTTTGGAAGGCGCCTTCGTCCACGGCGATCACCACGCCTTGCAAATCGACCTTGCGCACGATGGAGGGCAAGGTGCCGAGATCGCCGATCATGTTCTGCATGATCTCCTGCGGTACCCGGCCGGCGCCCCACTTGATGAAGCCCACGAATTCGTATCCGGCCAGGCGTTCCTGCTGGATGAGATCGGCCAGGCGGCGGGCCCGGGCGTTGTTGCCCAAGATGGCGATGCGCTTGGTGGAACCCATAACCTTGGTGAAGAATCGCCCGCCTTGGATGGAAAGGAAGCGCCAGGCCGTGAGGCAGGCGATGCTCCCGATGGCGGCGAAGGCGAAGGCCACGCGCGAGAAGGCTTCCTCGCGGATGAAGAAGCTCAAGGCGAAGAAGCTGAGGAAGGAAACGCACAAGGTGGCGAAGATGGTCTTCAGCTTGGGCACCAGGCGGCCGTAATCCCCGATGTAGGCCATGGGCACCAGCACGGAGATCGAGACCAGGCAATGCCAGAAGAAATACAGGGGCCGATTGGTATGGTAAGGGGAAAGCATTCCCAACCAACCCATATAGAGGAAGGTGACCGCGTCCAGGATCCCGTTCACAAGGCCCAGATCGAGGATCCAACGCTGCCAACGCTGGAAGCGCGAGTACGCGAAATTGGCCACCGCCAGGATGGTCACGCCCAGGTAGAAGAAGATGAGCGGCAGGGCGCGCAATTCGAAATGCTTCTTCGAGAAGATGACCATGGACTCGTAGAAATAGAGGAAGGAACGGAAGGGCTTGCTCTTGGCGCTCTCGCCCTTGAAGTGGATGGCCGTGGTCTGGGGATGGTAGAAATTGCGCTTCCCCAGGGTCTTGATGCGGAAGCAGAGATCGAGATCCTCCCCGTACATGAAGAAGTCCTCGTCGAAGCCGCCGATCGAGCGGAAAAGATCGGTGCCGACGCACATGAAGGATCCCGAAACGGCGTCCACCTCGTGAGTCTTGTTCTCGTCCAGGAAGGTGAGATTGTATTTGCCGAAGACGCGGCTCTTGGGGAAAAGGGTGGATAGCCCCATGAACTTGTAGGCGGCGACTTGCGGCGAAGGGAAGCTGCGTTTGCAGGCCAACTGGAGGCTGCCGTCGCGGTTGACGATCTTGCAGCCGGCCACGCCCACCTGCTCTTGGGCGCGCATGAAGTCCCACATCACCTGGAAGGTATCCTCGCTCACGAGGGTATCCGGATTGAGGAACAGGAGCAGATCCTGGGAGGCCACGGCGGCGCCGCGGTTGCATCCGGTGCCGAAGCCCAGGTTCCGATCGGACTTGAGCCACAGGACTTCGGGAAAGCGCGGCTTGAGCAGGGTCAGCGTGCCATCGCGCGAGTCGTTGTCGAAAACGACGACTTCGATATCCCCGGCGAACTTCGCCGCCGCGTGGTAGATGCTCTGGATGCAGGCATCCAGGTATTCCCGCACGTTGTACGAGACGATGACGATGGAGATGCCCGGTCCCTTCGCGCCTTCCGGCGAAAGCTCGGATTGCGGCGCCCGTTCCGGAACCGCGCCCAGCCGCGCCGGCGGCTTGACCCGGTGGCCCGGCAGGTTCCGCAAGAACGTGCTCAAGCCGAACCCCCGAAGAAGCGGAGGCGGATGAGCAGGAAGAGGGCTTCCTTGATGATGCCACCCGACATCTTGGAGGCGCCGTGGGTCCGGTCCCTGAAAATGATCGGGATTTCCTTGATGCGGTAGCCTTTCTTCCAGAGCTTGTACTTCAGCTCGATCTGGAAGGAATACCCGGTGGACCGGATCTTCGCGAGGTCCAGGGTCTTGAGCGCCGAGACGCGGTAGCACTTGAAGCCGGCGGTGGCATCCTGGATGGGCATGCCCGTGGCCCAGCGCGCGTAGACGTTGGCGAAGTAGCTCAAAAGCAGCCGGCTCATGGGCCAGTTGACCACGTTCACGCCGTTGATATAACGGCTGCCGATCACCAGATCGTTGTCCTGGATCGCAACCAGGAACGTCGCCAGGTATTCGGGGTCATGGGAAAAGTCGGCATCCATCTCGAATACGAAATCGTACCCCTCATCGATGGCGTATCGGAACCCGCGCACGTAGGCGCTGCCCAGGCCCTGCTTGCCTTCCCGCTGGATCAGATGGAGGTTTTTGCGTCGGGGCAGTTGCTCGTTCACCCACTTGCCGGTCCCGTCCGGGGAACCGTCATCCACCACCAGGACATCCAGGTCCAGACCGGTCGCGTCGATGCGATCCAGCATCCGGGGCAGGTTCTCCATCTCATTATACGTGGGGATGATAACTAAGGTTTTAGCCATGATGCCGAAACAGGCTTTAGACCAAGCCCCATCGGTGGAGCGAATATAACAAAAGGCCCCCTGCGGACCGTGCCGTGCCGCGGAAATCAGGGGAATTCAGGGAAATTCAGCCGGCATCGACGCGGGCGAGCTGCCCGGACACGTCCCGGGGCGTAAAGTCGGTGTCGCGGATCAATTTGTCGATGCGCAATCCCGATCGCAAGGGACGGCGGGCGGCTTGCTTCAAGTCGGCCGTGAGGCAGGGCTGGATGAGGGAGGCATCGAGGCCGTAATGGGCGGCGATGGCCCTGGCCCAATCGAAACGACTGTTCCACTCGGACCCGGCCACATGATAGATTCCGCCGCGCCCGCCTGCCACCAGCTTCCAGATCGCCGAAGCCAAATCTTCCGCCAAGGTGGGGTTCCCGAACTGGTCGGTGACGATGCGGATGGTTTTCCCCGCCGCCAGGCTATTGCGCACGAAGTCGACGAAGCTCGTTTTCATTCCGCGGCCTTTTCCCCATAAGGTCATGGTGCGGACCACCAGCGAGAGGGGAGCGCCGGCCAGGGCCAGGGCTTCGGACTCCAGCTTGGTGGAGCCGTAGACGCTCAAGGGCCGGGTAGGCGCGTCTTCGGCATACGGCCCGGCTTCGCCGTCGAAAACGTAATCGGTGGAGACGTGGACGAGGGGCTTGCCGAAGGCGGCCATCCAGCCCACGGTATCCCGGTTGATGAGTCCAGCCAGGGCGGGTTCGCGCTCGCACAGATCCACGTCGGTGACGGCGGCGGCATTGAAGATCCGGTCCGGGTCGACGGCGCGCACCACGGCTTCGAGTTCGTCCCGCTTTCCGATATCGGCCGAACGGTAGCTCGCGAGGGATTCGGGGAGGATGGGCTCTGGCTCTTTGCCGACCCCGTGGATTTCCCATCCGCCCGCGGGACGCGCCCGCAGAAGGTTCTGGCCCAAAAGGCCGTTGCATCCCACTAGCAGGATTTTCGCCACGCCTTAGGCTTCCCCGATGGCGCGGGCGACCGGGCGATCGCGGTTGGCCATGCGATGATTGATCATCTCGCCCAAAAGCCCGATGGACACGAACTGGATGCCTACGATCATGAAGGCGACGCCGGCCAGCATCAGGGGCCGTACGTGCCCGTTGCCGGTGACCGCCCATTGGATGGCGAAGCCGGCGAGGATGAGGAAGCCGACGAAACTGCAGAGGAGGCCCACGAAACCGAACAAGTGCAGGGGCCGGGTGGTATAGCGATGCAGGAACACCAGGGTGATGAGATCGAACATCCCGTTGTTGAGGCGCGCCCATCCGTACTTGGAGACCCCGAACTTGCGCGCGCGGTGCTCCACGACCTTCTCGGCGACCTTGAACCCGTCCCAATGGGCCAGCACCGGGATATAGCGATGCAATTCGCCGTACAGGTCGAGGCTCTTCACCACCTCGCTCCGGTAGGCCTTGAGGCCGCAGTTGAAATCGTGAAGCTTCACGCCGGAAACCCGCGAGGTGATCCCGTTGAAGACTTTCGAAGGCAGGGTTTTGCCGAGAGGATCGTGGCGCTTCTTCTTCCAGCCGGAAACCAGATCGGCGCCGTCTTCCAACATCTTGATTAGCGCCGGGATCTCATTGGGGTTGTCCTGCAGATCGGCATCCATGGTAATGACGTATTTGCCCCGGGCTCGGGCGAAGCCTTCGGAAAGGGCGGCGGCTTTGCCGCTGTTGCGCCGGAATTGCACACCGCGGATGCGTCCGTCCTGGTCGGATAGCCTTTGGACGCATGCGAAGGTGCCGTCCTTGCTGCCGTCATCGATCACGATGGCCTCGTAATCGATCTTTTCCCGCTCGCACACCTCGCGGATTTCCCGCGCCAGCTCGGGCAGGCTCTCGACCTCGTTATAGGCGGGGATGACGATGGAAAGGGTGGGGCTCATGACCTTCATTCTCCGCCTCGCGGCGAGGCATCGGCCGCGGGCAATGCGCCCCCGGCCGCTTCATCAGCGGCCGCATCCGCAGCCGCTTCGGCCGCGGTCGCGATCCCGGCGGAACGGCCCCGCACAAAGTAGAATCCGCCCCCCAGCATGACAACCAGGCCGACCACGGAAGGAAGGAACGCCAATGCCGCAGCGGTGGCGTTGCCATCCGCCGCCGCCAACACGCCCGGCAGGGTGTACAGATAGGTGCCGATGCTTTGCGGAATGCCCCAGCCCCCCACGTTGAGCGGAATAACGCCCGCCAGCGCGATCACGGGGATGAAGCAGAAAAAGAAAACCGGCGAGATGCGCGCGTCCAACGCGATCCCGGAGAACCAATGGACGTCGATGCGCAGCACCTGCACCAAACACGAGACGGCGATGATCCACATCATTTCCCGCCAGCGGGCCTGGTAGGCTTGCAAGATGCCCTGCATGCGGCCATGGGCCTCGGCCAGCCAGCGCATGCCCGCCCAATGGATGAGCGCGTTCACCAGGGCCGCGATGCGGCGGGACAGCAAAAGGATCAGGACCGCGACGAAGATCCCGAACACCAGCCCGACCGCGTAGAGCAGATGGCGGAAGACGCCTTGGTCCAAGGTATGCCGCCAGAGCGCGAAGGCCACCGCCACCAGGGACAACAGCGAAAGCGAGAAAAACCCGATCAGCCGATCGAGGAAGGTGGCCGCCACGGCCTTGCCCCAGCCGTCCGACCCCTGCTTCGCTTCGTATACCCGCAGGGCATCGCCGCCCACCGTCCCCGGCAGGAAGTTGTTCAGGAACATGCCCGAGTAGTAGGCCCGGAAACATGCGCGATACCCCATGGGAATCCCCTGCAAACGCAAGAGCAGGAACCATTGGTAGGCGCCCGCCGCCACCGAGATGAAGAAGAGGACCGCGCTTAGAAGTACCCAGCTCGGCCGCGCGCCGGCAAGGGTTTGCAAGATACGGCCCTGTCCGTTCTTGTTGATCACCCACCACAGGATGGCGAGGGCGGCGATGAGGCGCAGCCAAATCCAGGCCCGCTTCCGGCGCCGTCGCCGGTCGCCCGACTTTCCCAGGTCGCCCGACCGTCTGCGGTCTCCCGACCTTCCCAGGTCGCCCGACCGTCTGCGGTCGCCGCTCACGCCCGTCCTCCCTGGGAAGCGGCCGGTCCCGCCAGGGTATCATCCGTGTTACGTCCCCCCGGGTTGGCGGCCCCGCCTGGGGATCTCTCCCAAGCGCGCAGCAAGGCGTCGCGGGTGACCTCGAAGGTCTTTTCCCAGGTATGCCGGGAGGCCCAGTCCAAGCCGCGCAAGCGCATGGCGGCGGCGGCCTCCGGATCCGACAGGATGCCGCGGACCGCGGCCGCGAAGGCCTGCGCATCCCCGAAAGGGACCAAGTAACCGGTCTCGCCATGGCGCACGCTGTCGCACAGGCCCGGCACGTCGGTGGCCACCACGGGAGTCCCGCAGGCATTGGCTTCGATGGAAGTGAGCCCCCAGCCTTCCTTGAGAGAGGAGTTGACCACCACGCGGGCCTCGCCGTAAAGCTCCACCTTGCGCTCTTCGCTGATGAAGCCCAGGAATTCCGTGCAAGCCTCCAACCCCAATGCCTTGGCCTTTTCCTTCAAACGGGGAACGTCGTCGCCGGAGCCGGCGATCTTGAGGACGAGATCGGGGAAGCCGGGTTTGAGGGCCGCGGCGCCTTCCAGGATCATGTCCAGGCCCTTATACCGCTTGATGCGGCCCACATAGAGGATGACGTTGCCGCGTTTGGCGGGATCGGCGGGCGGGCGGTACATGGATAAATCGGCGCCCTCGGGGGCGATGTCCACCTTGCCGAAGCCTTTGCGGATCAACTCGACCCGGCTGCTCTCCGATCCGGTCAGCACTTGCACCCGGCGATAGGCCGCCGGCATGAGGGCCTCGAAGGCAAGCACGTAGCAGGCCATGGGCCAGGCGGTTTCGTGGAACAGGACGCGCCCGAACAAATGATGGATTTGCGCCACCACCGGCTTGCCGCAGAACCAGGGCAGGAAGAAAGGGATCTTGTTGGAATCGTCCAGCACCACGTCGATGGCGTGCCGCCGGCACCAGCCGCGCGCGCGCAGGCCCACCGTGTAGTTGAAGAGGAACTTGCCGCCGATGCGATGGACCTCGACCCCGTCGATGATCTCGCGGGCGGGAGCCCCGGCGAAGGCGTGGGAATATTGCACGCAGGCGAAGCCCGCCGCTACCAGGCGCACGGCCACCTCGTGGAGATGGACCTCGGCGCCCCCCGCCTCGGGATTCTTGATATCCCGCCAGTTGACCAAAAGGACCCGGGGGCGGCGCCCCGCGGGGCCCGCTACGCCGGACCCGCTCTTCGCCGCCATGGGTTCCGATTCTCTCAGGACTTCTTGCCCGATGGGGACGTGGTCCCCTTCATGGCGGTGTCCTTCTGTTTACCCGCGGGCGCCGGGGCCGTGCCCTTGGGCTTCCCGTTCTGCACCGGGGCCAGGCCCGGGATTCCGCCTTCACCCGGCTTAGCCGCGGTCTTATCCGCCGCGTGGGCCTTAGCGCTGTCTGCCGACGCGGCCCCGGGGGGCGGCGCGGGGTTGCGCATCTGGGTTTCCAGGAATTGGATCTGCTGGCTTACCATGGCCGCGTACTGGTGGCTGGGATTTGCGCGCAGCCATTCGGCCAGCACGTCATGCGCCTTCCCGAGATTGCCCCGCTTCTGGTACAGATCGCTCAGACCGTACCACAATTCGAAGTCGTTGGGGGCTTGCCCCTTGAGATCGTTCAGGAGCGACTCGGCTTGGTCGAACTTGCTCTGCTCGATATAGAGCTGCGCGAGGTTGGCGCCGAAGAGCCTCGGATTGGGGGCATCGTGGATGCCTTTGCGGTAGTAGGCCTCGGCCTTGGCGTAGTCCTTGACGGCCTGGTAAAGCTGAGCGCCGTAATAATTGTTCCGCCACTCGCGGGGGAGGATCTTGGCGTTCAACTGCAAGTACCTCTCGGCGAAGGCGATCTTGTCGTCCCGTTCCTTTTCTTTGGCCGCGATGGCGGCCTTCAGGGAATCGGACGGAGCGGCCCCGGCGGACTTCTTCAAGCCCTCCAATTGCTTCTGGATTTCCACCAGCTTTTCCTGCGCCCACATCACCAAGCGGAAGTCCGTCGCCGAATAGTTGGTCAAAAGGCCTTCGGTATTCAGATCCACGTTCAGCTTGGGATCGCCCAGGCCGCGGAAACGGTACACCGAATCCACCAGATGGGCCGTCAGCGGGGCGTCGATATCCTTGTTCTTCTTCTCCTCCGTAAGGGTGTAGACCATCCCCTCCATGACGACGTATTTCTCCAGGCCCATCATGTTCTCGTCGCCCACCGTGACGGCGAAATGGATCGGGTGCGCCGGATAGTTGTTCTGGACGATGTGCAGGACCATGATGTCCTGGACCTTCAGATAGGGGCGCGGCTCCAGCTCGCTCACGATGGCGGAGTTGGGGACCTTGAACTCCACGGTTTTCTTGAAGCGCCAGGGTTGGGGCTCCATTTGCTTGATCTCGTCGTCGCTGAACCCGATGTTGAGCTTCGGATCATGCGTCTTCAACTGCTTGATGTACCAATCGGTATTCACCAGGGACAGGTTCACCACGCGTACGTCGTTGCGGATATGCTCCACTTCCTGGATGAACCAGAGCGGAAAGGTATCGTTATCGCCGTTGGTGAAGAGCACGCTGTTGGGCCGGCACGATTGCAAGAGGTTGTAGGCGTAATCCCATGGGATGTAATCCCCCGTTCGATCATGCTCATGCCAGTTCGCCCACGATGGTACCGCCGCCGATACGGCCAATAAGGCCAGCCCCACTCCCCGGGGCATGCCATTGCGGCCGCCCGACTTCTCCTTCAACTTGTTCATCAGGAATCCCGAAGCCACCCCGAACAGGATGCCCATGAAGATGAAGCCGGGCGTGAAGAAGTAATCGCGATCGCGCACCTCGATATGCACGTTCTCCGGCTTCGCTTGCGGGTTGAAATTCTGCGATTTCCAATAATCGTAGTCGCGCATTTCCATCTGCGACCCGTCGGCGAAATTCATGTAGAAGATGAGGGCGTAACTGCCGATCGCGTAGAGCAGAAGCGCATAGGTCCCCAAATGCTTGTTGCGCTTGTACAGCAGATAGCCGCCGTACAGGAAAGGGGCCTGGAACAGCAAGAAGAGCAGCATCTGGACTTGACCATTGCTCCCGATGTTCATGAACAAGGTGTTGAAATCATGCTTGACCGGGTGGATCCGGACCACCGGCTCATTCTCGTCGGCGCGGGTCTCCCCCACCTTCCAAGGGAAATACTGGCTGAGCATATAGCCGCCGTATCCCATGTGGGGATAGACCAGCAATTGATGCAGCAGAACGCCGCGCCGATGGAAGGCGCGCGTGATCATGGATTCCGAGCCGTATTGCTTGCGCTCGAGGTATTCCTTGAAGACCGGCCAGGTGCGGGGCTCGTTCTCATCGATCTTCGGTTCGACGCTGGACCGGATGGGCACGTAAGCGTAGCTGGAGAAACCCAGCAAGGAGACTAGCCCTAAGATGACGGCGAACTTCCACCGCCGCTTGCCCTCCAGGTTCTTGGCCATCAGCCAGGCGACCAGGCCCACGGCCACCAGGCTCAGGGCGTAGAAGATGAAATCGCCGATATCATAGATGACGGCCATGAGCCCCAAGCCGGCCAGCGCCGTGGGGAGGTCGAATTCCAGATCCGGCATTCCCACCGCCACGATGGCGCCCACCACCAGGACCGAAACGTAGGCCCAGAACATATCCACCTTGGCGCCGCTCACGAGGATCATGCTGGCGATCCCGAAAGTGGCGAACACGAGGACGAACCCGAGCCAATTCTTGCGGTGGCGATCTTCCGAGATGACCACGAACAGGAGCACGGCGGGCATGGTGATGAAGGAGAAGGGATGGACGCCCATCCCTAAGAAGGCCAGATAGGCGATGAGGGCCAGGATGCGATCCGCCTTGGGGGTCCCGCGCCGCTCGTACCAATCCAGGGACAGCCAGGAAATGAGAAGCACCAACAGCATGGAGGTCCCGTACACTTCCGCTTCCACCGCGCTGAACCAGAAGGTATCGGAGAACATGACCAGCACCGCGCCGATGAGGGCGGCGCAATGGGTGGCGAAGCGATCGAGCTTACGGGCGCAGGCGATGTCGAGCAGTTTGACCGTGAACAAATAGCACATCATCACCGTAAGGGCGCTGGTCAGCGCCGAGATGACGTTGACGCGCGTGGCGGCCTCCCGGAAAGGGGCGACCAGGATGAAGACCCGCGCCAGCAAGGTGAACAAGGGATTCCCCGGCGGATGGGGATTGCCCAGGATGTTGGATGCGCCCACCAAC
This sequence comes from Fibrobacterota bacterium, assembly GCA_019509785.1. Lineage (NCBI taxonomy): Bacteria > Pseudomonadati > Fibrobacterota > Fibrobacterota bacterium. The sequence continues at coordinate 142,428 of JAEKLQ010000021.1, forward strand.
TCGCCGCAATCCCAGAAAGAGACGGTGGGGGCCATGGTGGCCAGGTAGACCGCGAAAGCCACGGCGAACATGGCGAGCGCCAGGATCAGTTTCAGTTGCTTCTCTGCCAGCATCTTGCGGGTTCCTTTAATCGGGATTTTGGAAAGTCTTGGCGATGGCGTCCAGGACGCCGTTGACGAACCGGCTGGAATCGCCGGTCGAGAATTTCTTGGCGATGTCCACAGCCTCGTTGATGGCCACTTTCAGGGGGACGTCCTGCATGTACATGAGCTCGGCCACCGCGCAGCGGATGATCAGCTTATCCACGATCGCTATCCGGTCCAGGTCCCAATTGCTGGCGGCCGCAGAAATGCGGGCGTCGAGATCCTGCTGGCTCTCCAATACCTTGCGGGCCAGGCGCGTACCGTACTCGCGCGCGTCCTGGGGCAAATCCGGATCCTCCGCGAGGCCCTTGAGGGCTTCGGCGAAGGCTTCCTTGCCCACCTCGACGGCGTAAAGCAATTGCATGGCGAACTCGCGCCCGCGGCGTCGGGAGATCATTTACGGGTTTCCTTCCGCATAGTACTCCCTTTGATCTTTTCCAGCAGATCCGCCATCTCCAGGGCGCCGAGCGCGGCTTCCCTGCCCTTGTTCCCGCGTCCGGCGTCCGCCCGTTCCAGGGCTTGCTCCAGGTTCTCCGTGGTGAGCACCCCGAAGATGACGGGCACGCCAGTGCCCAGGGCGGCCTCGCGCAATCCGTCGGCCGCCATGGAACAGACGTAGTCGTAGTGGGACGTATCCCCGCGTATGACGCATCCCAGCGCCACCACGGCCTCGTACCTGCCCGTAGCTGCCAGGGTTTTCGCGGCCAAGGGCAGTTCCACTGCGCCCGGGACCTTAGCCACCATGATGCTTTCCGCCTTCGCCCCATGCTCTATGAGGCAGGCGACCGCCCCGGCTTCCAACTGATCGGTCACCAGGGAGTTGAACTTGGCCGTCACGATGGCCACCTTGCGCACGCGCCCCTCGGGCGCCCGCGCCGCCGGATCGCCGACGAGAGGTGCCAGCCCCTTCGCCGAAGGGATCGCGCCGCCGGCCTTGCTCTTGCCCGCCATCCGTCAGCCCTGCTTTCCGGCCTTCTTGGCCGCGCCTTCCAAAGGCGACTGCCGGGTGATCTTCAACCCATATCCCTCCAGCCCGCGGATGGGCTTGGGATGGTTGGTCAGCAAATGCAAATGGCGTACGCCCAGATCGAAAAGGATCTGCGCGCCGATGCCGTAAGTACGGGCGTCCATGTTGGCGGAATGGTGATCATTCTTCCGGCCCTTCGGATTCGCTTTCGCCAGCGCGGCCCCGCCACGACCCGATCCCGCCGTCCCGGTCGCCGGACCCGCAGGCCCGAAGGACTCGATTTTGCGGGAGAAAGCCGTCTCCGCGTCCACCTGGCGCATGTAGAGGAAAACGCCCCCCTGCTTCGCGATCAGATCCAATCCCGTATGCAAGAGGCGGCCGCAATCGCAACGGGTCGATCCGAAAACGTCCCCCACCAGGCATTCCGAATGCACGCGCACCAGGGCCGGGCGCTTGGGGCTGATATCGCCCTTCACCAAGGCCAGGTGCCGCCTTCCATGGATGACGTCCTCGTAAACGAAGGCGCGGAACATGCCATGCCGGGTCGGGAAATCCGGCGAGGCCACCAGGCGCACCAGCTTCTCCTGGGTGCGGCGGTAGCCGATCAGATCCTGCACCGAAATGATCTTGAGCTTGTGCTTACGCGCGAAGCGTTGGCAATCGCGGAGGCGGGCCATGGTCCCGTCCTCGTTCATGATCTCGCAGATGACCCCGGCCTGCCCCAGGTCCGCCATATGGACCAGGTCCACGGCGGCCTCCGTGTGGCCGGCCCGCACTAGCACGCCGCCGCGGCGGGCCTTGATCGGGAAGACGTGCCCGGGCTTGATGAAATCCTCATGGCCGTGGCGCTCGTCCGCCAAGGCGCGCGCGGTGGCGCTGCGATCGGCCGCCGAGATGCCGGTGGTGGTGCCTTCGCGCACTTCCACCGAAACCGTGAAAGCGGTATCGTGCCGGGAAAGATTGGCCTCCGCCATGGGAGGCAGGCGCAGATCCTCGGTCCGCTCCGCCGAAAGCGCCACGCAGATGAGGCCGCGGGCGTACTTGGCCAGGAAATTGATTTTGGCCGGCGTGGACTTGGCCGCGGCGAACACCACGTCCCCTTCGTTCTCGCGATCCTTATCGTCCACGACGACGATGAGGCGGCCTTTCTTCAGATCGGCGACCGCCTCGGGGATGGTGTTAAACTCCATATCCCCATTTTCCCAGGGACGCATCATCGATGCGGCCCGAAGCCGGGTCAAGACCCGCGCGCCAACCGGAACGTCCCTCTTTTTCCGCGCCCGCGAATCCGCCGGCGGACAAGCCCGCGATGTGGGGCGCGGCGGCCCGTCCCAGCAGGGATTCCACGTACTTGCCGAGGATATCCACTTCGAAATTCAGGCGATCGCCCGGGGCCTTCGCGCCCAGGTTGGTGGCCGATAAGGTGTGGGGCACCAGGGCGAAGCGGAGGGTATCGCCCAACTTGGCGGCGATGGTAAGGCTCACCCCGTGCAGCGCGAAAGATCCCTTCTCCACGCAATAGCGTTCGAAGGCGGCGGGAATGCGTATCGTCAATTCCTTCCCGGAGTCCCGTCCGTCCGATCCCGGCAAGGTTTTCCAAGCCACCACTTCGGCCCGGCCGTCGACATGCCCTTGCACGATATGACCGCCCATGGGGCTGCCGGCTTTGAGGGCCGCTTCCAGGTTCAGGCGATCGCCCGCGCGCGCGGCCGACAGAGTGGTGCGGGAAAGGGTTTCGTCCACGGCGGTGGCGGTAAAGCCTTCGGGAGAAACGGTTTCCGCGGTGAGGCACACGCCGTCGCAGGCGACGCTATCGCCCACTTTCAATCCCTTGGATATGGCGGGTGCGACGATACGGAAACGAATGGCGGCGCCTTGGGGGATCCTCTCCCCGATAGTGCCGACCTCTTCCACGATCCCGGTGAACATTCGCGCCGCGCCTCTCGTTTACTGAAAACCCGGAGAACGGATCTTCACTCCGCGGCTTCGGCCCGCCCGAATTCCGCGATAAAATCGTTTCCGAAGCGTGTTAAATTACGAAATTTGAGCGATTTTCCAAAGTCCGCCCCCAACCCATCGTCCCATCTGTCGCCTTGCGGCAAGAAGCGAGGCGCGGTCATGATATAGAGCGAGTCCGCCTTGCCCGCGTTCAGGAACAAGGACCAGAGCTCCCTTCCGCCTTCCACGAGTACCGAATGGTACATGCGCTGCGCGAAGAGCGCAGCCAACCCATCCAGAACGCCCGTTTTGCTGGAGAACTCGCCCAACCGGACATGATCGACATGGGCCGGAAGCCCCTCGGCCGATTCGCTGATCACCACGGTTTTGGCCGACCGTCCCGACGCGAGCAGCTTGGCGCTTTCCGGGAACGGCCCCCGACGGCTGAGGACCAGGGCTTCCGGCGCGACCGCGCCCGGCACCAGACGCGGGGTGAGATCGGGATTATCGGCGCGCAAGGTCCGGCCCGTTACCATGATGGCATCGACGCGGGCGCGCATGGAGTGGGTCCAAGCTTGTGCTTCCGGGCCGGTCACCGAGATTTCCTCGTCCGGTCGCGCGTTGATGCGCCCATCCAAGCTTTGCGCCACTTTCAGGATGATCTTGGGCCGCCCATGGCGGATGAAAAAGAAAAACCCTTCGTAAAATGCGCGCGCGTCCTCTTCCCTGAGGCCCACTTTCACATCGATCCCCGCTTTTTCCAAAGCGCGGAAGCCGTCCCCGGAAACCAGAGGGTTGGCGTCGGGTAGGGTCGCCACTACGCGCTTTACACCTGCGGCGATAATGGCTTCGACGCAGGGCGGCGTCTTGCCGTGGTGGCTGCACGGCTCCAGGGTAACGTACAAGGTACTCCCCTTGGCCTTGGCCCCCGCCCGCTCCAGGGCGACGATTTCCGCATGGGCCTGCCCGGCGGGCCGGGTCCCGCCCTTCCCCACCACCACCCCGCCTTTGACCAGCACTGCGCCTACGGCGGGATTGGGCAGGGTTTTGCCCTTGACCTTGCGCGCCTCGGCGAAGGCCATCTCCATGAAGCGCGCGTCGGACGGGGTGAAGCGAGGCGCGGAGGTTTTACGGGCTTTGGGCATGGCGGGAGAATATCGCAACCCCCGGGGCATTTGGCCAGGCGGGGGGAGGATTAAGGGGAGATTGAGGAAGGAGGGTACGGATTAAGAAAGACCGGGGCTGATTGTCGCCCCATAGGCCAATGCTTCAGAAGAAGTAGGCGACCTTACCCGTCCAATACCACTCTTTGGGGGAAAAGAAGGGGACTTCGTTCGAAGGCGGGGAATTGTCGCCGTAGCCCTGCAAGAATCCCGGACGGGAATGATCACTGGCGGCTTGCGCGCTGATCTTGACATGGCCGGCCACCACCTTGGAGGCATAGATAGACCATTTAATATTGTCCTTGGTATTGTTGGTATCCAAGGCGCTCAGCCTCGGGATGGGGGTCGGCTGATTGCCGGTGGTGTGGTTGTAGATGGACGGATCATCAACCCAAGGCGCGCCGTAGTATTCCATCTCCACATTCAGGCGGTCCAGGAACTTGAAGGCAGGCAGGTTGAAACCGACCATCATGGGCATGCGCTTGGAAATGGGGCCATAAAGATCCTTGTGGGCCTTATCGCCGTCGAGACCCAGGATGGCCGCCTCGCCGTAGATCTTCAGATCTTCAGGACCCAGGCTGCTGGAACCCTCGTCGTAACCCATGATGGCTTTCGGGTCGATGGAGAAATTTCCCATCACCTTGATGCCCTTGAAGGAAATGTAGGTGGTGTCCGGGGCCCCCGAGGTATCCACGTACCTGACCCAATCCGTCTTCTGGGTGGTCAGCTTGCCATCGATGGGAAGGTAGTGGTAAAGCTGGGCCCCGCCCCCGATGCTGGCGACCTTTCCGAAATGGTAGGTGGCCACGTAAGCCGGCGAAATGTCCCAATACGGAAACCAATCGCTGTCGAAGGTGAACAAGAGATCCTGCTCGAAATCGCCGGCTTGATGATGGAACTGGAACCCCAAGGTATTCGCTACCGGCAGCACGTACTTGGTTTCGAATCCGGAAGTCAGCAGGCCCGGGTACACGGGCCCGCGCAGCAGGTACAAACCGAGGTTCTGGGCGTCGGGAGCGTAATCGTACTGGAACAGACCCGTGCGGATTGAGAGCTTGGTAGAGGAATTATCGATGAGGCTGAAGGTGGCGTTGGCTTCGGCCACGTAGGGGCCAACGCCCATGGGTGCATAGAAGCCGTTCTCCCGTTGGGCCGCGATGAAATGTCCGGCCCCCACCCCGAGGCCCGCGTTCACTTGCAGCCAGGCATTCGCTTGATAATGAAGGAGGAATTGCGCGCCGGTTCCGATCATTCCCTTGTTATCCGGTTGCCGATTCAAGACGGTATCCAGGCTGTTGGCGATCTGGCCGTACTGCATCCACCCGGCGCCGCTGAATACGAGCTTGCCGTCCTCGGCATTCGCGTGAGAGCAAACGCAAGCCAAGGCCAGGGCGGCGAGCCGGATTCGGGGTATTCTCTGCGTAATGGAGATCATTGTGCCCTCAGGTCCTAGAAGAAGTACGCGATTTTGGTAGTCCAGTACCAATCCGTCGGGGTCCGCATGGCCAACTTGCCCGAAGCGTCGTCATGATTGCCGCCCAAGCGCAGATCGTCATTGGCGAGCTGGCCCATCAATACGGCATGTCCGCCCAGGACGGACGAGATATTGAGCGAATATTTCCAATCGTCCCGCGTGGTATTGACGGCATCGATGGTCGGCAGCCAGGACCCGCTTTCGGCCGCCAGGTTGTCTCCCGAATTCCGCGAAGGATAGTATTCCATCTCCACGGACCAATCGATGTACTTGAATCCCGGAAGGTTCAAGCCGAACATCACCGGAATGCGGCGCGAAATCTTGTCGTAGAATATCGGGTAATCCTTGAGCCCCAACACCGCGAACTCGGAATAAATCACGAAATCATTCTTCCCGAAAATGCCGTCCTTGTAGCCGAAGAAAGCCTTGGGATCCACCCGGAAGCGGCCCATCAGCTTCGTTCCGGCGAAGGATCCCGTGATCGTATCGCGATAGACGACATTGCCGAGCGCGTCCGTCGCTATGCTGTCCTCCAGAATGTAGCAGGCGTTCTTCTGACCATGCTGGGCGTAGGGTCCCAAGAGATTCTGGTTGCAATCTTTGCCTGGGGAGGTGGCCTTTGCATTGGCGGCAAGGGCGCGGTAGAAGTTTACGCCGGCCCCGATCTCGGCGAAAGGACCCAACTTCCAGGTCAATACGTCCGCGAACGAAATGTCGTAAAGGGGCTTGTCCTCAGTTTCGATGTTCGCGATCAAATCATCGGAGAATGCGCCAAGCTTGATGCTCCCCATCGCGCCAGTGAGATTCTGGTTCGCGCCCAGCGGTCCCGTGAGGGAGGTGACGATGGTGCCGGGATAAACGTATCCATGCATCAGGTACTGGCCGAAATTCTTGATGTCCGAGTTGTATCCGTAATGGAATGACCCCAGGGTCAGCTTGAACTCACGGTCATCGTTCATCGGGTGCGTATAGCTAAGGCGGGCCTCGTCTACCCAGGGAGCCCAGAAGGTATACCACTTATTGGCTTGCGCGCGAGCGCCGCGGGCGAGTTGGGTCAATACCGCGCCCAGCCCCAAGGAACCGTCCCAATTCTCATCGATGGTGGTATGAATGGCCAGCAATCCGCCGGATTGGCCAACCCAGTTTTTCTTGTACGCGTTTCCCTCGCCGGGCAGGGCATTGCTCGCTTCGACCCGGCCGCCTTGCAACCAGCCCGCAGCGTGATAATCCACTTTGAGGCCGCCCTCCTCCGCCAAGGATGGAAGGGCAACGGCCATGGCCATGGCCAGGGGAAGAATCAGATTCGTTCGCATGTTCGATACCCCGTCCTCTTGAACCCGGTTCAAAAGAAATACCCGACGCGGACCATGAAGTACCAGTCCTTAGGACTGGCGAAGGCTTCCGCCGTACCGCCCAATGAAGAAATAAGACCCGAAGCGACCGGCCTGGGCCGGTAATGGTCATTCGCGATTTGGCCGACGAACTGGATATGGTTGGCCACGATCTTGTCCATATAGACCGACCACTTCAAGTTGTCTTTGGTCACGTTGTCCTTGTCCATGGCCGTCCCGCCCACATAAACGGAATCGCCGTTCAGCTTTTTGAAATACTTAAGGCTATCGATCCCGTAGTTGGCGTTTGACGGCGGCTTGGGCGAGGGAATCGGGTGTTCCTGCTTGGTCCAATCAGCCACGATGTCGTTGTATCCTACCAGGGCCAAATCGTTGCGATATTTGGCGCCGTAGTATTCGACTTCGACCGACAAATGGTTCAAGAGCTTCCATGTCGGAATATTGAATCCCGCCATCACGGGAATGCGCTCGGAAATCTTGCTATAGGCCGTGCCGTAGTTCTTGATGCCGATCACGGCCGCCTCGCCATAAAGCTTGAGATCATCCGCCCCTAAAAATTCCATCCCTCCGAAAAGCTTCTTAAGGTCCAGGCTAACGGTGGCGTCCAGCTTCGTGCCTTGATGGGTGAAAAAGGTGGTATCCCCGCTCTTGGGATCGATTTCGATATAGTTCAGCCGCGCGCGCCCGCTCACCAAGGACGTATCCTTGCCCGGCGTCTCCAACTTGGAATTGTAGGGGATTAGGCGATAGAAATTGACGCCAGCGCCGAGCTGCACCGCGCCCAGGTCCAAATGCGCGAGGTAAGCCAGGCTCCAATCGAAGGTGGGAGGGATATCGCGTTCGTTGTTGAGGATGACGTCCTGGCTGAACATACCCGCGGAATGATGAAGGCGAATCCCCAGTAAGTTGCTCTTGGTGGAGTCGTCCGAGAAGTCCTGGAAGCCGCCCATCAAGACGCCAGGATAGACAGGGCCACGCAAGAGATAGAGACCCAGGTTCTTGACGTCTGGGTTATACACGTATGAGAACCCGCCCACGGTCACGCTGAGCCTGGGATCCGCCTTCTCCCCCGAGAACCAAGTCAGACGGGATTGGGTGATGAAGTTCTGGAAAAGGGAAATGGCCATGTACTGGGATTGGCTGCTTGCCATGGCATGGGTCGCCCTGTAAGCTCCGAAGCCGAGACCGGCTTCCAAATTTTCCGATAGGTCCGCTACAATCGTGAACTGCGCGCCCAGGCTCTGAAGGGTGTTCTTGTTGTAATTCAGGGTGTTCTGCGAGAGCGTATTGACGATGGTGTCTTCCGCATTCATGATGCGACCGTAGTCCATCCAAGCCTTACCATGGACCTGGAATGCCGTCTCGCCTCGGGCGATGGCCAGTGGAAGAAAAAGCGCTACGGTTGCGAAGAGTTTCGATCTCATATGGCCCATCTTCTCGGAAAGGAAAGGAGTCGGGACGCGCCCGCTTCTGGAACGCATCCGTCACGTCACGCTTTCGCGAAAGTCTAGAAATTTTGATCGGTCTTGAAAGGGAAAAGGCTCCGATCGCTATCGCGATCGGAGCCTTGAGGAGGTCAGATGGAAGCGCGCACCACGTGTGCGGTTTGGATACCGAACGCGGTCTTAATGCTTAGGAACAACACGCCGCGCGCGTTGGTTGAGAAAGCATGATTGACGGCGCCTGGCTTACCGGAGAAGCTCTCCAGGCTGCGTCCAGCGGCATCCTTAACGGTGATCGAATAATCCATATCGATCGTCCCGCTGATCACGGCCGAATTGGCGGTCAGCTTGAAATTGGGGGCCCGCATCGGAGCCGATTGGACTCCCGAAGTCCCTCCAGTGTATCCGGGCAAGGGAATACCTTTGTCACTGAGGGGCCGCCATCTGATGTTGCGGTACCAAGTACCCTTGGCACCCCCGAAACGGCCGCTTCCGTGAACCTGGAGACCGATGTAACCAGCCGGAACGACCTGGGCCAGGGTGGTATCTTGGATCACGGGAACCCAGATATTATCGGCCGGTTTCTTGAACCACGATTTCATGTGCAAGTTACCGGTGCCCGATGCGGATCCGCCGTAGAACTGGATCTTGATCTGATTCCAACCGTCAACATCCCAAAGCTTTAGGTAATCCGCTTGAACGCATCCCGTGGTCGCGCACGGGAGGTTCGGCTCCGTTGACGCCTTCAGCTTTTGAGTGATGGTGGTCCAATTGGACAACTCGCCATTTCCATTACCGGGGATGGCAAGCGAGGTTTCGCTATTGTAAGCCCAAGGACGGTAGTCACGGCTGGTAAAGCCACCTTCGCCCCAGGTGCCTCCCACCGAAGCGCTACCGATATAATCGAGCACGGTTTGGAAGCAATTCCCATTGATGGGCGTACGATTGAAAAGGCCTG